>DATHPV010000677.1:0-7595 GCA_035483495.1 Puia sp. | reverse complement strand
TTTCTTTATGGATTTCAGCCTGTTTTCTTTATGGATTTCAGCCTGTTTTTGTGATTTTAGGGCGGAATTTGCAACTTTTGTGGCACTATCAAGGTTATTTAAGGTGTTTACGGGCGTCCATGATGCCGGAAAATGAGGAACCATAGAACAAAGCGAGAGAAAAGGTTTAAATTTGCACTTCAATTTAAAGTCATGATAAAAACAGGAAATCCGGTTATAAGCATTTACACAGAAATGACTCCCAACCCGGAGACGATGAAGTTTGTTGCCAACAAATTGCTTTACCCAGGTAAAAGCATTGACTTTCCTGATGTAGAGTCAGCCAGACCTTCCCCACTTGCAATTGAACTATTTGGATTTCCATTTATAAAAAGCATTTTCATTGCCAGCAATTTTGTAACTCTCACAAAAACTTCAGATACCGACTGGTCGGATGTTATCCCTTCTATTCGTCAGTTCCTCAAGGAATACCTTGAAGATGGAAAACCTGTGGTTAACGAGGAGGAGATCACGATCGCCCATTCTGACGGAAATGCAATCGGCGCAGATGATGATGACGTTGTAAAAAGAATCAAGGAACTTCTTGAAAGTTATGTGAAACCTGCAGTTGAAATGGATGGTGGCGCTATACAATTCAGAAGTTATAACGAGGGAGTTGTCAATCTGATGTTACAGGGATCCTGCTCCGGCTGTCCTTCTTCCATGATCACCCTGAAAGCAGGAATTGAAGGGATGATGAAAAGGATGATTCCCGAAGTCAGGGAAGTTGTTGCCGAAGCTGAATAATGCAGCCAATCATATCGCAATTCATTGAAGAAATTTCACAAACTACCTGGTTTGAATTTGTTGCTGTCATAACTGGCATAGTCAGCGTAATCTTCTCCCGAAAAGAAAATATATTAGTTTACCCTGTTGGTATGATCAGCACGGGAATATTTGTCTGGATCTACGTTACTCATGGGCTTTACGCCGACGCTTCTGTGAATTTCTATTATACAGTTATGAGCATAATCGGGTGGGTTATGTGGTCGAGAAAAACAGAGGGTAAAGCTGTTTTGAAGATTACTGCATCTACAACAAGAGACTGGATATTTGCTCTCATTTTCTTTTCCGTTTGCTGGGCTGCTCTATATTTATTGTTAAGTAAATGTACAGACAGTACCGTTCCAATTGTCGATAGTTTTACTTCAGGCGCTGCGTTCACAGGCATGTGGTTAATGAATAAAAAAAAGTTAGAGAACTGGACCTGGTGGATTATCACCAATGTGGCTTCTATTCCGCTTAACTATTATAAACATCTCGTATTTACAAGTTTTGAATATGTGGTCTTACTAATCCTGGCGGTTATGGGTTATATTACCTGGAGAAAAAAAATCATGCATGCCGCAACCTAAAAAAATTGTGGTCATCGGTCCTGAATCCACAGGTAAGAGTACTCTTTGCGAAGAACTTGCAACAAAGTATAAAACGAATTGGGTACCTGAATTTGCGCGGGAATATTTGTTGAAACTAGGGCGACCTTATACTTATGATGATTTACTGATCATTGCCAGAGGACAACTCGAGCAGGAAGACTACATAACATCTTCATTAAAATCACCGCTTGTATTTATAGATACCGACATGTATGTGATGAAAGTTTGGTGCGAATATGTTTTTGGAAAATGTCATTCTTTTATTCTGGATGAAATTGTAAAAAGAAAATACGACGCGTATCTTCTTTGTAATACAGATCTGCCCTGGGTTGCAGATGAACTGCGTGAATACCCCGATCTTGAATCCAGGGAACGGTTATTTCACATGTATAAGGATCTGATGATAAATCAATCAACACCCTGGTGTGTGATCACTGGTGGTTATGTAGAAAGACTTCAACACGCAGTTTCCTTTATTGATGAATTATGAGTTATGGATTATGGGTTATGGGTTTGGTCAAATCTATTTGCTTATTTTATTGAAATCATAATTGCAATAGAGCTTCGTTATAACCCATAACTCATAACCAATAACCAATAAGCCCTTTATTGCAGTAGCCGAACGACGTCGGGATCATCCTGAAGGTGATACATTTGATTTACTATCCAGGGATAACGGGCGGCAACGTGTTTGGAAAGTGGCCTGATGGTAAAAACTTTTGGATTTGGCAGACAACCCGCGATCATGGCTGCTTCTATACGTGTTAGTGTTTTTGCCCTTTTATTAAAGTAGTAACCTGCTGCCGCGTCAATGCCAAACACTCCTTTTCCCATTTCACTTACGTTCAGATACATTTGAAGAATTCTCTTCTTACCCCAAATTTTTTCAATCATAAATGTAAAATATACTTCCAGCGCTTTTCTCATCCAGCTTCTTCCCTGCCACAGGAAAACATTTTTTGCCACCTGCTGTGAAATAGTGCTTGCTCCATGTAGCGATTTGCTTTTCTGATTGTGTTTCATTGCCTTTTCAATGGATTTAAAATCAAATCCATCATGGTCCGGGAATAATTGATCTTCGGATGCAATCACTGCAAGTTTTGCATATGGCGAAATAGCATCCATGGAAACATAATTTCTTTTTAGTCCGTTTCCATGGAGAAGGCTGCTAAGCTGCGTGAGCGTTACAGGGGGATTCATCCATTTCAATATCAGGATATAGAAGAACTGAAGCAAAAACAAAAACAGAAAGATTCGCTTGATCCATCTCCAGGTACGCGGAACAATTCCTTTCGTCTTTATAGGCATTAGTTACTTTGCAGGTTCTGTTGTGTTTGAAGAATTGATTCCCGACGTACTATGCGGTCGCAGATTTAAATAATGCAAAGTATATTTTTTACCGATCGGATAATTTTTAAATTTCGCAGATTTCATTAAAATTCCTGCAATAATAAAAGCACCCGCGGTTATATATCCTGAAACTTTTATCCATGAACCTATAGGTTCATTAGTATAAAGACCATTAATTACATTCAGAGCGAGCACACCCACCCCTGCGATAATCATTATGGTGCCAGCATTTTGTAAATGTAGTTTGGAAAAATCGGTTCGTATGGCATCGATTTCGTTCACATGAAAAGGATTATTATTTACAAAAACACTATCATTTTTTAAGTCAGTAATCGTCCCTCCCAGCCATTGGTCGTATACAGTATGTATCATGATGGGCAGTCCCGGCGCATAAGTTTTTATATTTTGTCCATTTTTCTGAAGGATCAGGACATCCGTCTGAGAAAGACAGATCAAAGGAATCAGGAAAAATAACACCGAAAAGCCTCTTTTCATATCTGTAATATAAATCCATTCCTTATCTACCTCGGCCGGTGTTCCAAAAAGATCACACCATATAACAACGCCATTCCAAATGCTATAAGGATAGCACCTGAAATTTTATTTATAAGAGAAAGATTATGAACGGTAAGTTTCTTTCGCAGTTTTCCAGCCATCATCACTTTACCAACGTCGGCCGACATATTGATCAGCAAACAAACTGAGAATATGATTATTCTTTCCTTGAGGGTATGCGTTAGTGAGAGTACGGTTGCATTACCAAGCCAGAAAATCAGTACCCCCGGATTAAGTGTGTTGATGATAAAGCCGGAAGCAAAAATTCTCGCCATCTGGGCAACACTTACATGATCGGCATGCTCAAGATTTCCGGTCGATTTTAAATGAACCTTCTTAAAAAAGAAGAAATAAACACCCATCGCGATCAGAAAACTACTGCCTGCATAACCAATCGCTTTTTGGTGTTCAAGTAGCCTGGCTACCCATTCCGTAAAAACATTGCTGAGGGTAACCAGAATAAAATCACTCAACCAAACGCCGGCAACAAAACTTAAACCTCCCTTATACCCTACCGTAATGCTTTGCTTAATAATTGTAAAAATGATCGGACCGACGGACAGTGCGAGCACAATCCCAAGCGCAAATCCTTTCAATATGGCTTCGACCATGTGTTATATTTTTTACCGGGCAACCACGAAAATAACGGAACCCGGAAAATGAAAGAATAGTTTTCATTTTAATAAATAATCAATATTACGCCTTAGCATTTGCTGTTTCCAGAAAATCTTGCCAGTCTTTTAACATTTTACCTTTCAGAACCCTTGGGAATTTGTGTTGCCCGCCTTCCTTGCCAACCGATCGCATAAAATCTATAAAGATTTCAGGCGAAAGAACTCTAACCGAAATATCTTTTAAAGCACTCTTCCTTTCCACCGCATAGTCATCGTTTAAGCGTTTGAGGTTTTCATCCAGCTTATCCCGAATAATCAATGGATCTACATCGGTATCCGAAGAGAGCCACCACTGATGTGCAAAAAACAAACCATGGGGCACGCCCGCCACAGTGAATTCGGGAATAGAAATATTCAAATCCTCACTCACAAATTGTATAGCCTGATTCATATTGTCCACGCTCAAATGCTCTCCCACCAGACTCAGATAATGTTTGGTACGTCCCGTAATAATAATTTCACTCTTTTCTTTGTCTGTAAAACGAATCGTATCTCCAATGAGATATCTCCATGCGCCCGCTGCAGTACTTACCAACAACGCATAATCACGCCCTTCTTCCACCTGATGAATTTCCAGCGCCTCAGGATTGCGAACGATATTTCCCTCCGAGTCGAAATTTTTATCGTCGAATGGAACAAATTCAAAAAAAAGATGCTGATAGGTTACAAGCTTTAAACCTCTTTCATCCTGACGGTCCTGATAAGCAATAAATCCCTCGGATGCGAGATACGTTTCTATATATGTTATGGGCTTGCCCAACAACTTTTCAAATCCGATTTTATAGGGTTCGAAAGAGACTCCGCCGTGCACAAAAAAACCAAGATTGGGCCATATCTCATGTATATTCTTCAGATTATACCGCTCAATAATTTTTTCCATACACATTTGAATCCATGCAGGAACTCCTACGATAAATCCGATATCCCAATTTGGCGCCTGTTCTACAATTTCTTCCAGCTTGCGTGCCCAGTCTCTCGTTTTGGCAATCTTTTTTCCAGGTTTGTAAAAAGGACTAAACCAGATTGGAACTTTTTTTGCCGAAATTCCACTCAGATCTCCCTCGTAATATCCGGGACCTTTCTGAAGATCCGTGCTGCCTCCAATCATGAGCCATCCCTTACCAATACTCTTCACGGGAATATCCTGGTAATTGCGAAGACTTAAAAGTTGTCGGACCATCACGATTCGGTTACCTCTGAGCAAATCGTTTGTTACCGGAATATATTTACTCGCAGACTCCGATGTACCTGAACTCAATGCATAATATTTTATTTTGCCTGGCCAGCAGATATCCGGTTTGCCTTCCAGTGTTTTATACCACCATTCCTTATAAATCTTGCTGTAATCAAATACCGGTACGTTTTCCTGAAAACTTCTTACCAGGTGTTTGTCCAACATGATCCGGTCGAAATGATATTGTTGTCCAAATTCTGTGAACCGTGCTTTCTTCAATAATTTCCTGAGGACTTTCATCTGCTGGCGTCGCGGGGATTTTTTCGGCAATCGTAAAGCCCTCGCTAGAGAATTGGGTAATTGTACATCAATTAACGCCATTGAGAATGAGTGGTGATAGTTAAGGTAAATTTAGGCCTTTTTAAGCCGAACGCCTAACGCTTAAAGCTTAAAGCTCCTTTTGGGTTATGAGTTATGAGTAATAGGTTATGGGTTTTTAATAGACTTCTGCAACATCTCACAACTCATAACCCATAACTCATAACCCAAATGCCTACTTCGTAGTGGGTGTCAACGTGTTCAACGGATAAATTAAAATGGGGCTACTTTCATTATTCGTTTTACTTATTGCCGTAAGAAAATAGCGGGCAGTCGGATCATTGAGTAATTCCCTGACGCTAAAGAATACCTGCATTGTTGCAGTGGGAACGAATTGAAAAACACGAGATGAATCAATATTGAATTCAGTCCCTGCTTTATAAATAGCATATCCCTTCAGTGTATCGGCATCAGCTCCTTTTTGAAAATGAAATATCAATGAATCGTTACTGGTAGTGGCTATTACTTTAGGTATCGAAGGGCGCGTACTATCCAGCCACGGCATTGGAGCAATCAAAGCAGGATAGTTGTAAAAATTTTCGCGCAGGCTGTCGTTCCACCCATTTGCATTCTTAAAAAAGGAAACACTGCTGAAATATACCTGCCCGCCGATACCGTCCAGGTTTCGAATGGCACGAAGTTGCCTGGGAAGCTGATTTTTATCTCTCCAATACTCATTTGAACCTGCCCGGTAAATTCCCAGGCCGATATAACAGGGACGATTATAATGATTCTTATTCCACCAATCCACGAGAATACCGAACGGCGCATTTTTATGTTCAAATTCCCAATATAATTGTGGAACAACATAATCTATCCAGCCATTTTTTAACCACAGCAATATGTCTGCATAAAGATCGTCGTAGTTTGTTTGTCCTGCATGGGTGTCACTGCCCAATGAATCTTTTGAAAGATTTCTCCAGACACCAAATGGACTGATTCCGAATTTGCAGGTTTTTCTTGTTTCGAGTATAGTCCGGTGCAGCATTACGATAAGCGAATCCACGTTGCTTCTTCTCCAGGTTTCCTTATCCATTCCAGCGCCATACTTCTTAAATGAAATATCATCGGGAAATTCAAGAGAACCTATCCTGTAAGGATAAAAATAATCATCGAAATGAATCGCGTCTATATCATAACGACTAAGCATATCGCGAATCACTTCGTTTACATAAAGTTGCACGTCCTTGTTTCCGGGATCCAGACTTTTTGAATCTCCATATTTCAGTATCCAGTCAGGATGTATTTTACTAACATGATTCGCAGCGATGGAAGAGGGTTTGATATGAGTGACAATACGATGACGTCTGTGACCAACTTTCTTATATGTAACCACAGTACGCCCTACCTGAAACACTGCCCGATAAGGATTACACCAGGCGTGGAATTCCATTCCTCTTTTGTGAGTCTCGTTAATCATGAACTCGAGTGGATCATAATATGGAATGGGAGCTTTCCCTTGTTTGCCATTCAGCCATTCACTCCAGGGTTCAATGGAGGATGGATAAAAAGCGTCGCAGGCAGGTCTTATCTGAACTATCACCGCGTTCATGCCGTTGTGCTGGTGCATATCGAGCTGCCGGATAAATTCAGCCTTCTGTTGTTCCGTACTATAATTTCCCGAACTGGGCCAGTCAATATTATCCACGGTAGCAATCCATACAGCCCTGAATTCATATTTAGGCTGGGAAAAAGCTATACAGGAACAAAATAACAACGCGATAAAGAGAAGTCGTTTCATAGGCATCTAACCTGAAATAGGAGTTTCAGCAAGGTTTTCCGGATCATTGTTTTCGCCCGATCTGATTTTATCCAGAAATATATTTAGCTGGCGGGCTTCATCTATGCTGAGATATTTAAATATGGCTTCCATATCATCGTTTAGAGCATCCATGGTTTGCAATAATTTTTTCCCTTTGTCTGTAAGAAGAATATCAACAAGTCTCCTGTCCTCATGACAGGTTGTTTTTTTCACCATACCCTTTTTAACGAGCCTGTCCACAATACGACTCGTATCACTCATCTTGTCCAGCATTCTTTGTCTGATCT
>DATHPV010000676.1:0-3037 GCA_035483495.1 Puia sp. | reverse complement strand
GTGAGAGTGAAAAATAACTTTCGTCGGTCCCTGCACGTGCGGGATCAACGTACCAAAATTCAAATCCAAGATTCGGCAAAAAAATATGGGATTTAAAAACAAAACTGCGATAGTTACAGGAGCCGGACAGGGAATCGGTTTCGAGATATGCAGGAGTCTTGCTTGTGAAGGCGTCAGAATCATTTTAAATGATATTGATCCTATCCTGGCAAAAACAGCAGCCGATAAGATTAATCAGGAAAATAAAGATACCTGTATTGCAGTGCCGGGAGATTCAGGTGATATGGAAGTAATTGAGAAACTCATGAGTGAAGCGGTTGAACGATTCGGCAGTCTTGATATAGCTATTGCAAATGCAGGTATTACTTTATATGGTGAATTTCTTTCTTACTCCAGGATTTCTTTTAATAAACTAATGCAGGTAAATCTGGCCGGCTCATTTTTTTTAGCTCAGGCTGCCGCTAACAGAATGAAACTTCAGGGCAATGGGGGATCTATTTTATTCACTTCTTCAGTAACGGGGCATCAGGCTCATAAAAATCTGGCAGCTTATGGCATGAGCAAAGCCGCACTGGAAATGCTTGCAAAAAATTTGGTTATTGAATTGTCGGAATTTAAAATAAATGTGAATTCTATTGCTCCCGGTGCAACTTTAACGGAAAGGACTTTGGAAGATCCCGAATACAAAAAGATCTGGTCAAGAATCACACCTATGGGAAGACCGGCTTACACAAAAGATATAGCCGATACGGCTTTGTTCCTCGTATCTGATAAAGCGAAACATATCACCGGTCAGACTCTAATAGTCGATGGCGGTTGGACCGCAGTTAGTCCGCCTCCTGACTTATAATCCAGTTTACTTAAAAAAATATTAGATTCACAGGGTTGACTTTCTTGATTTAATGGGTTAGCGGTCGGCTTCTTAACAAAAAAACCCGCAAATAATTGCGGGCTTAAGTGAGTGGAGGATACCGGGATCGAACCGGTCACCTCTAACATGCCATGCTAGCGCTCTACCAGATGAGCTAATCCCCCTCGAACACAGAAGCGTTTAGTAAAGGTGGTCTTTTAAAGAGCTGCAAATATATCCAATCTAAACAAATCACGGAAGGTCTTGTTAATTATCTTTGATTACATCACAATGGGAATACTCCGCAAATTTGCCGAATATCTTTATCTCAGGAAAAAAGATCCGAACGAACCAACCAGTAGTTGGATCCGCTACATGAATACCATCAACAGAATATCGATCTTCATGTTTCTGATCGGTATACTTGTTATAATTTTCCGAATGTTTTTTGGCAGGAAATAAGCAAATCTTATTTCTCTGATAAAAAAATAAATCCCAATCGATACTTCAGATTTTTTTATCGTCAGATGTATATCTCACGATGAGTTCCGCGGCTTTTTCTGAAGCATTACCATCCTGTGAAAGAATGGAACGCAGCCCGGCATAATCCTTTTTTAACTGGTTTCTTGTATTTTCATCGGACAGGAGTTTTTTTAGTTCAGCTACAATATTTTCAACATTCATCTCATCCTGAATCAATTCTTTAACGACAGGCTTGTCCATGATCAGGTTTACAAGGGAAATATATTTTACTTTGATAAGGCGTTTCGCTATTTGATAGGATATATTACTACCCTTGTAACAAATCACTTCCGGAACGCTAAACAAAGCTGTTTCCAACGTAGCAGTTCCCGATGTAACGCATGCGGCCTGAGAATGAACCAAAAGTGAATAGGTTTGGTTTTTCACCCTGAATGCCTGCGGGTAATTTTTTATGATTTCATCGTAAAAATAGGAATCCAGTCCTGGAGCTTCAGCCACTACAAACTGGTATTCCGGGAAGGCCCGGCTTGCTTCGAGCATAACGGGCAGTTTTTTCAGAATTTCCTGTTTCCGGCTTCCTGGTAGTAACGCAACGAGCGGAAGGGAAGGCTTGATTGGTATACCTCCTGCCATAAATATTTCAGGAAATTTTGACGCTTCGGGCGACCGTTTGAATTGTTCAATAACCTCGACCAACGGATGACCTACATAAGTCGTTTCGTAATTCCATCTTTCAAAAAATGCTTTTTCAAACGGAAGAATGACCAGCATTTTATCAATGTTATTTCGAATGTTTTTAACCCTGCTTTCTTTCCATGCCCAAACCTGCGGAGATATGTAATAAATAGTTTTGTACTTTTTTTGATGTGCCCATTCAGCAATTCGAAGATTGAAACCGGGGTAGTCGATAAAAATAATGGCATCGGGGTTAAATTTCAATATATCGGACTTGCAAAATTTGATATTTTTTAGAATTGTCGGAAGGTTGCGAATCACTTCCGTAAAACCCATGAAGGCCAGATCTCGATAATCTTTTACAATCCTTGCACCGGTTTCAGCAATGAGAGAGCCTCCCCATCCACGGATATCAGCGGCACTGTCTTTTTTTTTGATTTCACGAATCAGATTGCTGCCATGCAAATCTCCGGAGGCTTCGCCAGCGATGATGTAATATTTCATGTGCTTCAAAGATAGAAAACGTAGTCGGGTTATGGGTTATGGGGTATGGGGTATGGGTTATGGGTTATGGGTTATGAGTGATGGGTGATTCCGCTTGCATAGGAACGGTTGGTTGTCGACGGATTTCTTTGTGAGATGTAAATTACAAAGGCGTTAAGCGTTCTGCTTTAAGCCTTTAGCCTGCTTAGGAAACCAGCTTGTAAACGAGCACGAAGATTCCATAAATAAGAGTGGCAACAAATACGCCTTTGGCAGTTTTATCACGGTGAGAATTGATGTAGATCGTAAAAAGTATGGCATTCGCAAGCAGAGAAATACTGCTGATGGCTGTTAATAATTGCTTATTTGAATGCAATACATAAAAATATTCTTTAAAACTGATCGTACGGCTAAAGACCCAGAAATAATAAATAGTCATCGCAATAAGAGGGCCCAGGATGCCAAGTAGAATGCCAAATTTCAGGTTATCTTTTTTGAATATCAAAATTTCCAGGATTTTTCGAGTTTGGTTTTCAAAACGTAATT
>DATHPV010000675.1:0-4685 GCA_035483495.1 Puia sp. | reverse complement strand
AACAATTCTTCAATACTTGCTGTTGAAATTGGATCGAGTGCTGAAGTGGGTTCATCCAGTAGTAAAACTTCCGGCTCCATAGCTATGGCTCGCGCGATACATAACCGCTGCTGTTGACCCCCTGAAAGAAATGTGCCTTTTTTGTGCAGAGAATCCTTTACTTCTTTCCACAAAGCGGCTTTTGAAAGCGACTCTTCTACTTTCTGATCTCTCTCACCCTTAGGAAGCTTCATTCCATTTAACTTATAACCTGCAATCACATTATCGTAAATACTAAGATTAGGGAATGGATTAGGTCGTTGAAAAACCATTCCGATTTTCAATCGGACAAATATGGGATGCATTTCGTAAACGTTCTCATTATTAAGAATCATTTCACCATTGCTGGTAGCCCCCTGTATCAGCTCATGCATGCGATTAATACAGCGCAGATACGTTGTTTTACCGCAGCCTGATGGACCCATTACGGCTACGATATTATTTTTCGGAATGTCAATATTCACATTCTTTACAACATGGTTGGTTCCGAAGTAGGCATTAAATTTCCTGCTCTTTATAATTGTACGTTCCATCGTTTTGTTGTCAGCTTAGTAATAATATTTAGTAACAATACCGTAAATAGTAATATCAGCGCAGCTCCCCAGGCCATATCATGCCAATCGTCATATGGACTTGTGGCATAATTAAAAATCATTAACGGCAGGCTTTGCATAGGTTTTCCAAGATTCGTACTTAGAAATGGATTCCCAAAAGCCGTAAACAATAAAGGAGCTGTTTCTCCCGCAATACGTGCGATGGATAACATGACGCCGGATAAAATTCCGCTGATACCACAAGGTACAATCACTTTCAATATTACTTTGTGATAAGGAAGACCAAGCGCAAGTCCCGCTTCTTTCAGAGAAAATGGAATCAACTTCAGTGTTTCTTCGGTGGAACGTATGAGAATAGGCAACATCATAATGGCAAGAGCAATACTTCCTGAGAAAGCGGAAAAAGTCCCGATGGGTTTTACGGCCCAGAAATAAACCACAATACCAGTTACAATGGAAGGAATACCCTGCAAAACATCAACAGACAAACGGCTCCAGTACGAAAGTCTGCTGGTTTTATTTTCACTTAAATAAATACCACACATAATTCCCAACGGAATTGCCATAACTGCTGCAGTAACAACTATCAAAACAGATCCGATCAGAGCATTAACGATTCCACCACCCGCTTCACCAACGGGCTTTGGAATTTTAGTAAGAAAAGTCCAATTTATTTTTGTTATCCCTTGTCTGAAAATATAAATGATAATGAAAATCAGAGGTACTGTAATGAGGAATGCCAGGAATACAATGACTATCTGCATCAATTTACTCTTGCCCATCCGGTATTTCACGTTTACATTCATAATTTATTCGTTTGTAAACCTCTTAATAATGCGTTTTCCGATCATATTGATGATCACCGTCACGATAAAAAGAACAAGTCCGAGTTCTATGAGTGCAGATAAATAAACAGCGTGGTCGGCTTCCGTAAATTCGTTGGCAATAACACTTGCCATGGTATTTCCCGGAGCAAAAATACTGGTCGGGATTAAACTTGTATTTCCTATCACCATCGTAACAGCCATCGTTTCACCCAGTGCCCGACCTAACGAGAGTAAAACACCTGCAAATAATCCTGATTTTGTATAAGGCAGGATAACGTTTGTAAGTACTTCGTACCGGGTGGCTCCCAGCGAATAAGCTGCTTCTTTTAACGGGGATGGAACAAGTCGTATCATTTCACGACCAAGGGAAGCGGCATAAGGAATTATCATAATCGCGAGAATCAGCGAAGCCGTAAAAATTCCAATCCCGTAAGGTAAAACTCCGGTTTTCATTTCCAATGAACGTACGAGCGGTACGAGCACCAGTAGTCCCCAGAATCCATAAATTACTGAAGGCACCGCTGCTATCAGTTCCACCGTATTTTTTAAAAAATTCGACAGCCATCCTTTGGGATTGTATTCCCCTAAATAAACGGCGATCGCAAAGGAAAAAGGAATAGAAATAATCAGAGCCAGAAAAGAAGTGAGAATTGTGCCAAGTAAAAAAGGAGCGGCACCATAAACATTATTAACAGGATCCCAGGTCGTACCCCAAAGATATTTTAATCCCAATGACTTGATAGATGGGATGGATTCAATTATAAGCGTAAGGAAAATCCCCAGTACCAGAACTACCATCGCAGCACCTATAATCACCAGCGAACGCTTGAAAACTGATTCAGCTCTTATCTGGCCGTATGAATTCTTTCTCTTTCTGATACTCTTTTGATCGTCCATACTCAATTCAATGATGAATGGTTAATGGTTAAGGACGATGGGATTAAATTACCATCCACCAATAACCATTAACCATTAACAATTTATAAAATCGACTTCCCGTTATACGTTGCAGACTTCAAAATCTTCTCAGCCACTTTTAATGCTTCTTTCGACAGAGGTGCATAATTAAGTGCTTCTGCAAATTGCTGCCCCTCATGAATATTCCACCACATAAGTTTCATCAGCTTAGTTGCGCGATCCTGTGACCTGCCGTTATAATTTTGCTCTTTGTAAACAAGAGCCCAGGTAAATCCGGCAATTGGATATCCGTCAGAAGCATCGGTATCAGTAATAAATATTTTTGCATCATCAGGTAGTTTTACATTCCCGGCTGCTGTTACTGAAGCTATAGAAGGAACAACGAAATTTCCTTTTTTGTTTTTGATTTTTGCATAATCGAGTTTATTTTGTAACGCATATATCAATTCAACATATCCAATAGCACCAGGTGTTTGTTTTATCAAACCAGCAACGCCTTCATTGCCCTTACCACCTAAGCCTGCTGGCCAGTTTACAGCGCCACCACTACCTACCTTGGTTTTCCAGTCAGCACTCACTTTAGACAAATAGTTTGTGAAAATATTTGTTGTTCCACTACCATCTGAACGATGAGCAACCAGAATTGGAAATGCAGGGATATCGACTCCTTTATTAATGGAAATAATGCGGGGATCATTCCAGGTTTTGATTTTACCCAGGAAAATATCTGCTATAATATCAGGAGTAAGACTAATCAGATTATTGTTGCCAGGAAGATTGTAAGTAATAACAACAGCACCGGACGCCTGCGGAATATGCAAAACAGGAACTCCAATTTTTGTAGCCTGCTCATCGTTTAATGGTCCGTCTGATGCACCAAAATCAATCGTTTTGTTTGTCAATTGCAAAATGCCTCCACCCGATCCTATACTTTGATAATTAACCTGTATGCCTGTCTTCTGATTGTAATCTGCAAAAATTTTCGAATACAGAGGGTTAATAAAAGAACTGCCTGCACCTAAGATAGTTTTATCGTCCTGAGCTGCAGCTCTGGTATGGAAACCAGTGACGGCAGCGGCAATAAGCCCGACAGCGGCGAGACTTTTTTTACCTATCATAAAAATCTTTTCCATGTTGTATTGTTTTTGTTGAATTTTTATTTTCTAGAATCCGCCGTTATCGTAGTTTTTACCAAACATAAAGAAGAAGGTAAGTCTCCAGACTACATCGGAACCCGCTGCAAACTGATTACCATTTGATGTTGTTGGAGTTGAAATCTGTGACTTATATGTATTAATCCAGACGTTCGGCATAAAGTGCACTCTCGGCGCTGGCTTGAAATCTAAACCTGCAGTAAAGAAATTTTGCTTGTAGGTCTGGTCGCCTGTTGTTGTGTAAGTAACTGAAGGAGTGGCCGCAGTATTATTATAAACTGTATGGAAAGAATTGTCATTATAATTGCTCGTATTTCCCGTATAAGATTTATAAACCGCATTATTAACCTTATTATTAGGATTGAACATATCATAACGTATAAAAAATCTCAGCTTATTGGTTATGATATCACCATGAACATAAAACGAAATCGCGGATGGTGATGTACTCAAAGTATCTGTGCCACCTGCAATTTTAGGAGCGAAATTATCTGCCTTCAGGTTGTTCACAAATCCTTCAATCCCGATAGTATATCCTGTTCCCGGATTCATGCTTTTATCTGTTGCTGAACTGTTCCAGGCGATAAATCCTTTCAACATCTGACGTGAATGATGCCAGGTTGTTATCCAGTTTAGTCTTTGGTAATCGGCATAGAGATCTATCACTACATGTTTGTGAGCGAAGTACCCATATATATCTCCATAGAACCATTTGAACGGAGTGTAATCAGGCTTGTCGCTTGTACCATTGGCGACAAGTAAATTGTAACCAAAGTTTTTAGTAGAGGGATCAAAAACCCCCTGCAATGCGATACCTAGATCATAAGAAGGTGTGCGGCGGATATCTGCAACCGTTCTTTCAATAGATCTGTAACTCCAAACCTTTTCCGTAATTCCGGGAAAAGCCGGAGTAGACTGCTCTCCCACAACCAGATCTGTTCCCTTCCAGATACCCTTCCAACGGATATTCATGTTTTTAATATAAAAAGTGAATTTCTGATTTGAAAGAAGGTCACCTGTTGAGTTACCAGCTGCATACGTGGTTGTTGTGCCGGCTGCAGAACCTACCGGAGGAGCTCCGGGAGGAAAATTGTCTTCCGCTGCCAATAAAAGTTCGGCCGAGAATTTTTTAGAGATATTATAGTCATATCCCAAATAAATACGTCTGAACTGAAACATGGTGGTGTTCGCCC
>DATHPV010000674.1:0-3870 GCA_035483495.1 Puia sp. | reverse complement strand
TTACTTATGATTGGTCACCTGCAAGTAGTTTAAATACGACCAAAGGAGATAGTGTTATAGCCCGACCTGTTTCTACTACGAATTATACAGTTATTGGAGAAGACAGCTACAAATGTTTTTTGGATACAGCAACCATTAAAGTCACCGTTGATTCATTGCCAGCCGTAAGCATTCCAACGCCCGATCCGGTGTTGGCAGGTTCAGACGTTCAGCTTGATCCGAATGTAAGTGCAGATGTTGTATCGTGGGATTGGACACCACCTCTTTATTTAAGTTGTACGGCTTGTGCGACGCCGGTCAGCACACCGTTGGCACCTACAACTTATACCGTTACAGTTAAAACTGCTACGGGTTGTATTTCATCCGCATCTGTAACCATTAAGTTGTTGTGTTTACAGAGCGGAGTGTATATGGCGAATGCTTTCAGCCCGAATAATGATGGAAACAACGATTACTTCTATCCTACGGGCAGCGGCGTAAAAATGGTAAAATCATTCCAGGTCTATTCAAGGTGGGGGCAGCTCTTGTATTCAAGAACAGATTTTCCACCGAATGATAAAAAATATGGTTGGGACGGTAATCTGAATGGAATGCCGCAACCTTCAGATACATATGTATACGTTACTGAGATGATTTGTTTTACAGGAGAAAATTTTGTTTTAAAAGGAACCGTTGAATTAGTAAGATAAGCGCAATAGAATTGATGATGAAAAGGATAATTCATATTTTCATTTTGCAGGTTTTAATAACGAACGTGGTCTCTGCGCAGGATCCTCATTTTTCTCAATTTTTCGCCTCACCACTTACACTGAATCCTGCTTTAACGGGAAAATTTAACGGCGATCTTCGCGTGGCGGGTAACTACAGAAATCAATGGCCCACTGTTAATCAGGCTTATGTCACTTCTACGATTTCTATAGATCTTCCGATACTTCAGAATAGTCTTCGTGAAGGCGACCGCTGGGGAGTTGGAATGATGGCAATGACTGATAAAACAGCAAATGGCATATTAACCAGTAATTATTTTGCACTGTCAACTGCATATCACAAAACTATTGACGAAAATGGATTACATACTATAGGCGTCGGGTTCCAGGGCACTTATGCAAACCGGACGCTTGACGGACCGAGACTTCATTTTCTGGATGGACTTCAAATTGATGGAACCTGGCTTCCATCTGCAACAGAGCCAGTAAACCTTCAGGTGGTTACAGCGAATTATTTTGACATGAACGCAGGTGCATTATACAATGGGTCACTGGATGGAAACAACGAGGTATATTTTGGTGTGGCCATGTATCATCTTAATCAACCTAAGGAATCATTTCTTGGAGTAGATAACATAACAGTGCCAACTCGACTTACGGTTCATGGCGGTGGCTACTTCCCATCGGCGAGCTCAGGAAAGACCTGGTATGTCAGTGCTATTTATAACAAGCAGCTTACTGCAAGTGAATTTGTTTTCGGCGGCGCTTTGGAATTGAACGCTACTACCGATGATAATAAAGTTGTAAATGTATATTTTGGTGCCTGGGCAAGAGCAAACAATGTTTCGGATGCGATTATACCGTATGTTGGAATGGATTATGGAAGTTTTAATTTGGGGATGACTTATGATGTCAATATCTCAGGGTTTAAAGTCGCTTCGCAAAGTCAGGGTGGATTTGAAATCTCTCTGATTTACATATTTAAAAAACCGACAGACGGCAGCGCGAGAACAGAAGTGCAGTGTCCCCGTTTTTAGAATTCCCATCCTGGGAAAAATAATCAGATTAGGACGCATATCTGCGTGTATTTTTTACTAAGTCCCGCTGGCAATTTTGCGCGGAAACACTTGCATCTGCGGGGTTTTCCGATTATCTTGTGTTCCATAAACCAGATCCCTGATACCCATGAAACAAAATCTTTACAAAGGATCGTTGATCCTGCTGGTCACATTTTTCTGTGCAATAGCTTGCAAGAAATCAGCCGATCCGTCCGTCCCAAATACAACTGTAAATATCCCGCGCGATACAACACTCTCGGTTCCGCCCCCGGTTCCATATCCGGTTAGTCCGGTCCAGGAATGTAATTTTGCGCCAAACTATGGAGACTCCGTCGTTTATCCCGAACCCCAGTCAAACGGAGATTATTATGTATTTCAGCAAAACAATCAGGGTATCCAGGGTACTTATTTATCCTGGCCTGGTGGATTGGATTTAAATCCAAATACCGGGGCAATCGATTTGACCCAGTCAGAAACCGGTCAGCGGTATTCGGTCGCATTTGTAAAAAATGGAACTACTGATACTTGTATGTCCGAGTTGATTGTAGGGGGTGCAGCGTATATGGATAGTGTTTACGTGCTTACAACAAACGATACTGCAAAACCCTATTTTAATGCTAATCCTAATTGGCCTTCACCATGTCTGACAAATCAGGGAAAGGGATGCCAGTTTGACTATAATAATTTTGCAAAGAACCAGGGCATTGTAATAGACCAGCATACAGGAAATATTGATCTGCAGCAAACGATGAAAAAGAGTTTGTTTGGTCTTCTTCCATTAAATGGTACTACCGTGAATACTACAATCTATTACTGGTTGAATGATGCCAGTAATTATGCGGATCAGAAGATTCAGTTGCAATTAGTCTTTTATAACCATAGATCGGATATTCCTTCTGGTGTCCTTTCTTCAATTACCAACAATCTTATAAATACACTGGATAACCTGCTTTTGAGTAAGGGCCCTTCACCCAGACCCCCACTCATTATTATTGTAAGGGATAATAACTAACCCCTTTTCAGTTCAACAATATTGAGCTTTCCCGGACGTTAAAACAGTGCTACTTAAAAGCTGTTTATGTCCGGGAAAGTTTTTTTTGTGACCCTCTCTTTCCTGTTAATCTTGTCATTTAAACAGTATTCTCCCGGACGGCCATTAAAGTCCATTCTTTCAGCATTTGACCGGGCGGACCATCTGTTCTATTCTGCGCATAATACCCCTGCAATGGATAGCGCTTGCATGGAAGGATTCAATAAAGTCATTTCTGAGTTGAATAGTTTGCCCATATCCGGATTGACGGACAGTCTCCTTTACCAGGCCAATTATAAACTGGGCATAATGAGTGACGTGTATAAAGATTATTACAAGGCCACAATATCTTACAGGAATGCAATGAAATATTCAAAGAATCCGGCAGAACAATTCAGTTTGAATGTACTGGCTGGTTCAGGGTATTATAATCAGAATAATTTTGATTCGGCTAGTTTTTTTCTTTTGCGTGCGGAGGAAAGTCCTGATGAGAAAGGAACTTTCGAAGATCGGGTAAGGTTGTTTAATACGCTCGGTGTTATGTACTATGATAATGGAAATTATCTTCAGAGTAAAAATTATTTCACACAGGCTCTGCGTTTAATTGAAACAAAAAATCCGGCTGATGTTTTTGCATTTAGTTTGCAATTGAATATGGCAACCTGTTACTATAAACTTGGTTTATATGAACAGGCATTGAAGCTCTACATTAAAATTCTGAAATATCAGTTACTGCCGGATCCGCTATATATGAATATGGGTCGGGCATATGCAGGTCTGCATCAATATCAGGCAGCTCTGACTTCTTTCAAAAAAGTAAAAATTACAGCGGTACCAGGTGTTTTAAATGAAATGGCAAGAACCGCACTGGAAATGGGGGATACGGTTTCCGCTTCCGTCTGGTTACATCAATATCAGGATATGAAAAAAACCCTGCGCACTAATGACCTGGACGATGGGGTGAATGAGCTTTATTCAGGCGATCTGGATATTTTCCTGATGCATCCGGAATCCGCACTCAGCCACCTGCAGAAATCACTGATTATTTTTTCGGGAAATTTTACGAGTCGGGATA
>DATHPV010000673.1:0-4299 GCA_035483495.1 Puia sp. | reverse complement strand
AATTGGAGTTTTGGATCTCTTTGAGTTAGGTGGTGTAACTCTAGGCCAAGCTCTTCTCTTATTTCTGGATTTAAAGAGTTAAGGTGCGAGTCGCTTCCAAGAATAAATGCTTCTTGAGCTATTTTTAATAACGCCGATTTTTCTTGCCCTAAAGCATTTACCCTAGCCTTTAGCAATTCTATTTTTTGAATTATTTCTCTTTTACTAAGATCAATTTCATTCATTGATTGCCTCTGTTTTTAAATTTTCCCAATGTTTTGTTGCAATTTATTACACTAAGCGGTCTTAAGGGATTTCATAGGCCTCGGAGACACTCCAATCATCCCGGCAAATATATAAGCCTGGGTATAACTTCTGACTAACTCGCCAAAATTTCCATCAACCGATGATTAATGAAATAGGTAGATCGGCCAATCTTTTGTGGCCGCAGAATTTCTGCACTACTTAACTTATTCAACCAGGAAGATGCGGTCTGTCTATGCGCTATCTTTTTCTTTTCTAAAGTGTCAATTTTTAAGTAAGGCAATGCAAACATTTCCTGTAATAGTTCATAATTATAAGAGGCGCCTAAAACTCCTTTAATCGCATCTCCAAGTTCCTCTTTCAACGCCAGTATTCTTCTAATCTTTATAGTTGTCACTTTAGATGTTTCAGCAATCGCGGTCAGTATGTAAGTGATCCAGTCATGCCAGTTGCCAGTTTCCGTTATGCCGCGTAGCAATTGATAATATTCCGTCTTATATTGTATGATATATGAACTGAGGTATAGCACCGGCTGCGTTAGCAAATCTTGTTGAACTAAATATAGGGTATTTATTATCCTTCCCGTACGCCCGTTTCCATCAGCAAAGGGGTGGATAGCTTCAAACTGGTAGTGAATTAATGCCAGCTTAATAAGTGGATCAACAGACGACAAATGCCCATCGTTGATAAAATGTTCAAGCGCTGCTAATTTTTCAAGTAATATTTCTTCACCAGTAGGAGGAGTGTACACTACTTCCCCATTTATTGCATTTTTTAGGGCCGTTCCTGGAGTGGTTCGAATGCCCGCTTGATTTTGCTTGATTGTCTGTACGATTTCTACCATTGTGTTGGTAAGAATAAGTCCGCCACGAGCCTTCATACGTTCTAATCCTATATATAAAGCATCTCTATAACCTAATACTTCTTTAGCTGCATGGTTTTGCTCCATAACTTCTTCCAGGGTCGCTTTGTATAGTTCATCCTGAGTGGTCACAATATTTTCAATTGCCGAACTGTTTTTACTTTCTTGTAGGACAATGGTATTGGTAAATAGTCTGGGGTCAGGCAAGGTTTCGCAAAGGCCATTCAACTCTCCTAAATTCCTAGCTGCAACTGCCAGCTTTTTTAATACAGTAGGCGTTTCCAAGTCAATTCCTTCCGGGGGCAATGACGGCAAATCGTTAAATGGTTGCGTTCTTTGGTAGGACATTGTGTCGATTTTTCATGGAATCTTCGACATGTTATTGTTTTTAGGTCGAATGCTTCATCTTTAAATTTAGTTAATGTCGAAAATAGGCTTAATTTTCGACATTAAAAGGTATAATTGCCGAGAAAAGCTAGATACCTATGCAAACATAATTCCTCGCTGCTTAATAAATATAAAGACTCCATTAGGCGCCTACTAACATCTCTTTAAGTTTTTTGGGACTGATGCCAAGAAATAAAAAAGCGACTGAAAACATTGGTTTTCAAGTCGCTAGGCTCGCTATCCGTCTCAGGTCAGCGACAAACCGGTTCGAGAATTGTCCTGCCAGGTCGACCATAATACAAAACCCGCTATGGTAGCGGGTTTTATTTTTGGCCTTTTGCTGGTCAAAGAAATAATGACTTTGAAATTAGGATGTTAGGGATTCAAATCCTGACAAGGTCAATTATGCGGTAGCCGAAATATGCCAAAGGGTATCCGCGCTTAAGTCTACATCGTAATCTTTCCATTCAACAAAATACCCTTGATTCGAAAGTTTAGAAGAAAATATGCTTGGATCTGAAAGAGGCTTAAATGCTTCCGCAGTCAGATATGGCTTAATATCGGCAATTTTCTTGCTGCCGTCATTAAACAGGAGCTCAAGCCGGAAATCACTTAGTGCTTTTATGTTTGTTATTGTACGCATTATTATTTCAAAGCCTCGATTTTAAATACTTGCTGCCCTTCCACGGCTAGCCTCCAATCAGCCATCAATTAGTCCTTGTGGATTTCGATCCAAGCAACGACCAGCTTCAATTTGTCCTTAGGAAAGTCACCCGCCAAAAGTTTTCCAAGAGGTATTTCAATAACCGCCTTATATTCAGCATATTCGATATGAATATGAGGCATTTTATGTTCTTTATTGTCAAAGAAGAACATCCGGATAATAATCCCATAAAACATCGAAATAACCGGCATATTCCCTTTTTTGCAAAGATAAACAATCAGTTACAACTCTACAACTGAGCGTAAATCACCAAAAAAATGGTTCGAAAATCGTCCTGCCAGGTCGACCAATTTTTGAAACCCGCTCCCAGAGCGGGTTTTATTTTTAAAAGTCCCTGAAATTTTTCTTGTCATATTTTATCCTTACCGTCCTTCGCTTAACTCGCCAAAATTTCCATTAACCGAAAATTTATAAAATAGGTAGGCCGTCCGATTTTCTGTGGCCGCCGAAATACAATTTGCTTGATTTACTTTTTAATAATCAATTTTCGTTGCACAGCCTTTTTATAGTTGCGGCCTATAGGAATTTTGTCCCCTTTGATTCTTACGAAATCGGCTCCGGACGAGGTGATTTTATCAATGGCGACGATAAAAGACCGATGCACCCGGATAAACAGGCTGGCAGGTAAACGTTCTTCCAGGTAGCTGATCCGCTGGTAGGTCTTCAGCGTACCCTCGGCCGTCCTGATCTTTACATAGTCTTTGATGCTTTCTATCCAAAGAATATCCTTCATGAAAACCTTTACATTTTCCTTATCCACCCTGAAATGTAAGGCTGCGTCTTCTTTTTTATCAAGCAGGACATCTTGCGCATTTTTGAATACCTGCAGGCTCTTGTAAATTTTGTTTAGCCCCTTCATAAATCTTTCAAAAGAAATTGGCTTTAAAAGGAAATCGACGACATCCTGATCGAATCCATCCATTGCATAATGCCGGTGTGCAGAGGTAAGGATAACGACAGGTTTGTTCATCATAATTCTTAAAAAATCGATGCCGTTGAGTTGGGGCATCTCAATATCGAGAAAAATGAAATCAACCTGATTTATTTGCAAAAAACTGATGGCAGCAATCGCGCTATTCACACTACCGGCAAGTTCAATTCCGGGAACCTTTGAAATATAGCCGGAAAGCAAATTTACCGCCAGCGGCTCGTCGTCGATGATCAGGCATTTCAGGGTCATCTGTTTTTCAATTTCAATATAACAAGGTAGCTTTCGGATTCGTTCAGGCATTTAAGCGTGTAACGATCCTGATATAATATATCGAGCCTTTTCCGGATGTTGCTAATACCAATTCCTGTTTTTTCTGCCTGGCTGCTATAATCAGCAGCTTTACTGTTTTCAACCTTTACAGTGAGTTCTTTGTCTTTTACTGAAATGTCAATAGTCAACCATCCTTTATAGGTTTGACTGCTTACGCCATGTTTGAAACTGTTTTCCACGAAAGGCAATATCAACAACGGTGGAATGGCTATACCTTCCAGATCATCAAATAGATTGATGACCACATCCAGATTATCGGCGTAACGGATCCGCTGAAGAGCTATATAATTACTGATGTAGGTCATCTCTTTTTCCAACGGTATTAAAATTTTGCCGGCATCATACAGCATGTAGTCAAGCAAAGATGCAAGTCTGAAAATCATTTCCGACGTTAACGGGGAATTTTCCTGGGAAAGGGCGTATATATTATTCAGGGTATTAAAAATGAAATGCGGCTGGATCTGTGATTTCAGCAATTCCATTTCCGCTTCCCGCTTATCAATGACCAATTGCTGGCTCACCTTTTCCTGTTTACGGAAAATGCTGATAAAATAAAACATGCAGCCTACCCCAGCCAGTAAACTCGTTTCGAGCGCGCCAATAATGATCTTCGGTAAATAAAAGATGGGCACCTGGCTGACGTAGTCCGGCGTGAACCTGGTGTAAACTAACTCATAGGTGAGGACCCGGTTCAGAATACTGAAGCCGATGATCGAACCTGCCAATGCCGTGTAAAATAGCCGCAACTTATTGACCAGGTAGATTTTCTCGATCAGGATATAAATAATGAAATAGGTTGCAAGGATATTGACTGCGACATCC
>DATHPV010000672.1:0-2794 GCA_035483495.1 Puia sp. | reverse complement strand
TGGAATAAATGATTTCATGAGTATTTCGGCTGGATGTCCCCAAAGAAAGTCAATCACAATATCATATCCTTTTTCACCTTTACCGATTTGAAAATCTTCCAGAATCTTTTCATCCGGTTGTTTTAAATCTACAATCGCATCGGCTCCCAAACCTTCTAATAATTTTAAAGATTTCTCATTCCTGCCTGTTCCGATAACCCTTCCCGCTCCCAGCATTTTTGCCACCTGAATAGCAATCCTCCCTGAAACACCGGTTGCTCCATTGATCAATACCGTTTCTCCTTTTTCAAGTTTCGCGCTATATTTCAATGGTAGATAAGAAGTGAGTGCTGAGGGTGGGATAGCCGCAGCTTCTGCTGCCTGAATTCCATCAGGGACCGGCACAAAATTTTTAATGACTGCCTTTTCTGCGAACGAACCGTAAGGCGAGTTCATCATGAAAAAACCAACCAGCTTGCCATCAGGTGTTTCGCCAATACCTCTATGTCCCACGATGGCAGGAAACCGGGGATACATGTTTCCGCTGGAATAGTGTTTCCCGCCGACTACAAATTTTTCAAAGTTTTCCAACACAACTGCCTTTACCCTGACAAGTATTTCACCGGCTCCCGGAACCGGATCGGCGAATTCTTCGTAGCGGGGTGTTGCCTCGAACTTAGATATTACTGCTGCTTTCATAAAACTTCTTTTCTGTAAAATTCATCAATCATACAGAATTGAAAGTTTACAAAAGATAAGATTTGGAGAAAAGGCAACTTCTTAACATAAGATAATTTATCATTTCGACAGCCTGTTCCTGATGCGGCTCAATGACACAGGCGTAATACCAAGATAAGTGGCGATATACTGTTGCGGTACGCGCTGAACAATGTGTGGCTTTTCTTTGAGCAGGTTTAAATACCGTTGTTCCGGTGTGTCTTTAATGAATGAAAGAAAATGTTTCATATAGTGGTATTGTCTTTCAACCGTAATGTTGAGCATGTTTTCCATCATCTCGGGTATTTGATTTATATCATGCATTATTTTATTAAAATCCCTTTTGTGTATCCAATGGAGGATGGAAGGTTCAATCGTTTCAATGGTAAAAAAACTCGGGATGCTCTTCCTGAAACTTTCTGCTCCCGAGAGTATTTCATTTTCGAAAGCAAACTGAAAAGTAACATCCTTGCCGTTGTTATTAAACCAGACTCTCAAACAACCTTTCTCAACCAGGAAGGCTTTTTTAGAAACCTCACCTTCTCTGAGCAATATCGTTTTAGCCGGAACTTCAATCTGTTTGTAATAACTCGCGTACTCGTCCCATTTATCCCTAAGATGAGGAAAATTATCTTTGATCCTGTCAAACATTTTATTCTGTTTCAATACTTCAAAAGTAATATAGCGGCAGATCTTGCAGCATTGCTGCCTTTAAATAACGAACAAAATGGTCGATTCCGGACAAAATCCATACCTGTAATCTCACTAATTATCTGATCTGATTCCATTTACGTTTGGCACCCGGCTTGGAACTTATTGTGCAAACTGAGGAATATGGATACGGTTTTGCCGGAACATGTAATTGTAAAAAGGAAACGAAAAATTATCATTGCGCTTCTCGCAATGGTTCTTCTTTTAGTTACGGGCATCTGGCTGGTGCGTTTTTCTTTCAAATCATCCATCAACAAATCTGCCTTCACCACAGCGATAGTTGAAAAGGGCAATATTGAAAACACTATCAATGCCTCCGGAGAAGTATTGCCTGAATTTGAAGAAACCATTACGAGCCCGATTACGGCTTCGATTCAAAAAGTAGTCAGGGACGCCGGCAGTAAGGTGCAAGCAGGAGAATCCATTCTTACTCTTGATAAAACGACTTCCCAGACCGAATATAAAAAATTGGAATTTCAGCTGGAGTCAAAACGCAATGACATCAGAAAGCTGAAGCTCGAACTTGATAAAAGTTTTTATGATATTAAATCAAACAATGATATCAAACAGCTGAGAATAAACAGTCTTATCGCCGATGTGGAAAATGCAAAACGACTGTTAAACGCCGGCGGTGGCACGAGAGAAAGCGTAGACCAGGCTGAATTGAATCTAAAAGTTGCAAAACTGGAAAAACAGCAATTAGAGAATGAAATAAAAAGCAAACAGCAAACCATGGAAGTCGAAATGAAGGAAGCTGAAATTGCCGCAGATATCCAGGAAAATGACCAGAAGGAACTGGAACGCAAACTTCAACTTGCCAATATTGTCGCCGGCCGCACCGGCGTAGTTACCTGGGTTAATAAAAATATAGGCTCTACCATAAGGGAAGGTGAATCGCTTGTACGTATAGCAGATCTGGGCAGTTTTAAAGTGGTTGGAAGCCTATCCGATAATTATATTGACCAGCTGTATAACGGCATGACCGCTATCATTCGCATTAATGAAACGAAAATACGGGGGAAAGTGGTGAATATCTATCCTTCAGTCCAGAATGGTATTGTATCCTTCGAAATAGCGCTCGATGAATTGAACAACAAATTATTCCGACCGAATATGAAAGTGGATGTGTTCCTTGTCACATCAACACATAATAATGTATTGCGTGTTTCTAATGGTGCAGCTTTCAAAGGCTCTTCCACTCAGGATGTCTTTGTTGTACATAACGACAAAGCAGAACGGCGGACAGTTCATATTGGCATGACCAATTTCGATTTTGTCGAAATCAAAGACAATTTGCAGTCAGGTGATGTGATTATTACGTCAGATATGAGCGATTACAAAAACGCAAAGGAAATAACCATAACGAATTAGAATTTGAAATCAGCAT
>DATHPV010000671.1:0-4567 GCA_035483495.1 Puia sp. | reverse complement strand
TTTATTCCTGAGCCCGTAATTGCGGTTGCAGTTGAACCGAAAACACAGGCCGATGTAGATAAAATGGGATTGGCAATTTCCAAACTCGTGGAAGAAGATCCGACTTTGCGTGTGAACACTGACGAAGAAACAGGACAGACTATTTTACGAGGGATGGGTGAACTCCATTTGGAAATCATCATTGAACGCATGCGTCGGGAATTCAAAGTAGATGTGAACCAGGGTGCTCCCCAGGTAGCTTATAAGGAAGCATTCAACACCACAATAGAACACCGTGAAGTCTTAAAGAAACAAACCGGTGGTCGTGGTAAATTCGCCGACATACAATTTGCCATCGGACCAGCTGATGAAGAATGGATTAAAGAGAATGAAGGAAAACATTTCCAATTTGTGAATGATATATTCGGAGGATCCATTCCGAAGGAATTTATTCCTGCCATTTCAAAGGGATTTGAAGTGTCCATGGTGAACGGTGTTTTAGCCGGTTATCCAATGACCAATATGAAAGTTCGGGTTTTTGACGGTAGCTATCATGATGTGGATTCTGATGCGATGAGTTTTGAAATTTGTGCGCGGTCTGCATTTCGTGAAGCAGGTCGTAAAGCAAAACCCATTCTTCTCGAACCAATCATGAAGGTAGAAGTTCTTACACCGGATCAATATATGGGAGATGTTACGGGTGACCTGAATCGCCGCCGTGGAATTTTGGAAGGTATGGACAGCAGAGCAAATCTTCAGGTTATCAAAGCAAAAGTACCACTGAGCGAAATGTTCGGCTATGTAACCCAGCTTCGTTCTCTGAGCTCCGGCCGCGCTACATCGACTATGGAATTTTCTCACTATGCACCTGCTCCAAATAATATTGCTGAAGAAGTAATTGCAAAGGTCAAGGGCAAAGGGAAAGTTACTGCATAATACAATTGTATTTAATCGAAGAAATCCTCCGGTCCTTGCCGGGGGATTTTTTTTAAACGGCAAGTCGGCTTCCCGTCATTTGTTTATTTTTCCGGATAAAATCTTTCAAGATGGCTGGCGCCTTTCAATTCAGATTGACATTTTGTTTACTTCTCATTTTCACTACTTTTTCTGTGTCTGCTCAACTATATGACAGAATTGTTTGGAATAAAGACGGGAATAGTTTTTACCAAAATGAAGATGGTGCCATAGTAGAATATTCAATAACCGATCATAGTCGGAACATCTTTTTAAGTCCGCAACAACTCACTCCATCCGGACAAACAAAGTCTCTGGTTATCAAAAATTTTTTCTTTTCAACAGACTTTAAAAAGATTTTGATATTCACGAATTCAAAAAAAGTATGGCGTTATGAGACGAGAGGCGATTATTGGGTATATAATTTAGCAGATGCTTCTTTAAAACAAGTTGGCATAGGACGACCAGCTTCTTCGCTTATGTTTGCAAAATTCTCTCCGGATGGAAGCAAAGTCGCATATGTAAGTGAACACAATTTGTATGCAGAGGATCTTTCAACGCATGTAGTGAAACCATTAACCAGAAATGGTTCACGTAAAATGATCAATGGAACATTCGACTGGGTATATGAGGAAGAATTTGATTGCCGGGATGGTTTCCGCTGGAGCCCGGATAGTCGTTCGATTGCATATTGGCAGATCAACGACAGCAGCACACGTGATTATTATATGCTGAATACGACCGATTCTGTTTATTCAAGAGTTGTTCCTGTAGAATATCCCGTTGCCGGTCAGATGCCGTCACCATTTAGAATCGGGGTCGTTGGAGTCAGTGACAATAAAACCCGATGGATGAAAATTCCAACTGATCCAAAAAACGGAACTTATCTTCCCAGGATGGAGTGGGCATCCGGAAGTCAGGAACTGATTGTTCAAAGGCTAAACCGAAGTCAAGATATATCCGATATCATGTTATGCGACACAAGGAACGGAGACTGCAAAACAATCTATGATGAAAAGGACGCGGCTTGGATTAACATTATTTCGTCATGGGATGATTCATATAAAATGGGAGGATGGGACTGGCTGAAAAACGGATCTGAATTTCTATGGGCAAGTGAGAAAGACGGATGGAGGCATCTATACCGGATTAGCCGTGACGGGAAAAAGGAAACACTTATCACAACCGGCGATTATGACGTAATGGAAATTTCTCTGATAGATGAGAAAAATAACCAGGTTTATTTTATTGCATCACCCGAAAATGCAACACAGGCTTATTTATTTAGGTGTAGCCTGGACGGGGCCGGAAAAGCGGAACGGGTTACACCTGCAAATGAACCCGGAACACACAGATACGAAATTTCACCCAATGGAAAGTTCGCTGAACATCAGTTTTCAAATTATTATACGCCTGCGACTGGTGATTGGGTAAGTTTACCTGATCATCAAATACTCGAAGGAACCGAACCCGCCAAACCTGTCAATCCTGCCGACAGTATCAGATCAAATATTTCATTCTTCAGGATCGTTACGGCTGAAGGTGTAACTATGGATGGCTGGATGCAAAAGCCTGTTCCATTTGATAGTACAAAGAAATACCCTGTTTTATTTTACGTATATACTGAGCCTGCAGATCAAACCGTGAAAGATTTTTTTGGGGTAACGCATTGTCCGGTGTATCCCGGTGATCTCTCCAAAGACGGATACATTTATATTTCTCTTGACAATCGTGGCACGCCGGCACCGAAGGGATCCGCCTGGCGAAAGGCAGTTTACCGGAAGATTGGGCGGGTGAACATTAGTGATCAGGCACAAGCTGCGGCAGAGATTTGCAAATGGCCCTTTGTTGATACATCCAGAATTGCCGTTTGGGGATGGAGTGGTGGCGGTTCAGCAACCCTGAATCTGATGTTTCAGTACCCGGGAATTTATAAGACAGGAATTTCGGTGGCTGCCGTTGGAAATATGCAAACATATGATATTATATATCAGGAAAGATACATGGGTAATCCATTGGAAACCAAAGAAGATTACATTAAGGGCTCGCCTATAACTTATGCCTCCGGCCTGAGAGGAAATCTTTTGTATATACATGGCAGCGGAGATGATAATGTGCACTTTGATAATGCTGAAATGCTGCTGAACGAGCTTATAAAGTACAACAAAACATTTCAGTTTATGGAATACCCGAATCGCACCCATAGCATTTCAGAAGGCGCAGGTACGCGAGAGCATCTTAACAATTTGTTTAAGAACTATCTGAACACACACTGTCCCGGAGGAGCGAGATAATTCTCAAAAAACCTCTACAATTCTTTGACGGTTTATCACTTAACCCATACCTTTGCATCCCGTTCAAAAAACGGGAATTGACATATGTCTCAGCGAATCAGAATCAAACTACAGTCTTACGATCACAATCTCGTGGATAAATCCGCTGAGAAAATCGTTAAAACAGTGCGCAGTACAGGAGCCGTTGTGACCGGTCCGATACCTCTGCCAACGCGAAAAAAAGTATTTACTGTTTTGCGTTCACCGCATGTCAATAAGAAAGCACGTGAACAATTTCAATTGCACACGCATAAGAGATTGTTGGATATTTATACATCAACATCAAGAACAGTGGATGCACTTTCCAAGCTGGATTTGCCATCTGGAGTTGACGTTGAAATTAAAGCCTGAGTAAACTATTCCATCTGTCAGGCTGCGTAAGCAGTGAAACAGCGCTGGATGATTTGAAAAGAAATATGAACAAGCCGTTCAGGGTTTGTTTACAACCGGTACTTCCATTGTCTTTTGTCTCGGTTAAACCGGGAAAAGACGAAACAAAGAAAAGGTCGGTTGCAAACGGGGGATTGAAATCAGTGCCAGCTTTTAAAAGCTTTACGGATCGCTGATTGTCCTTAGACCCAGGCACAAACCAAGAATAAAATGAAAGGTTTAATTGGAAAGAAAATTGGAATGACCAGTGTCTTCACCCCCGATGGCAAGCAGGTAGCCTGCACCATTATTGAGGCGGGTCCCTGTGTTGTTACGCAAGTTAAGACAACCGGATCCGACGGTTACAATGCACTCCAGATCGCTTTTGGTGAAAAGAAAGAAAAAAAGGTCCTGTCTTCTGAAAAAGGTCACCACTCCAAAGCGAATACCACCACCAAACAATTTATCAGAGAATTCCGCAATTTTTCATTGGAGAAAAATCTGGGCGAAGCGCTTACTGTTGACATTTTTGCTGAAGGCGAAATTGTTGACGTAGTCGGCACGTCAAAGGGAAAAGGATTCCAGGGTGTTGTTAAGCGGCATAATTTTCACGGCGTGGGCGGACAAAGCCATGGTCAGCATGACCGCAGCCGTGCTCCAGGATCATTGGGTAACTCTTCTGATGCAGCCCGGGTAATGAAAGGAATGAAAATGGCCGGCCGGATGGGCGGTGACCGTGTGAAACTGAAAGGACTTAAAGTGGTTAAAATATTTGCAGAAAAAAATTACCTGCTGATTGCCGGATCTGTTCCGGGTCACAATGGTTCCATTGTATACATTCAGAAGTAATAACCAATTAATCAGATTCACATGCAAGTAGATGTTGTAAATATAAAGGGAGCTAAAACGGGCCGTACACTGGAATTACCTGC
>DATHPV010000670.1:0-7312 GCA_035483495.1 Puia sp. | reverse complement strand
TGGGTTTTACGCGAAGTTTTTATGAAGATGAGGGTACAGATAAAAAATACGATCGCGATTCTTGGCAATACACCGAGTAATCGTACATGATTAAAATCAAATTTTGGTATGAGCGCCAGAATAAGAAAGATCAGATAGATCGTGATGGATCTCCGCAGGGCTTTTAAAATAAGTGATTTATGATTGGCAGGATCCATTTTTTTAGTCGACATCGCGAACACAATGGAGACACCTACTATAAAAAGAAAAAACGGAAAAACTAAATCAGTGGGCGTGCAGCCATTCCATTTCGAATGTTCCAGTGGTGAATATATGTGCTCCCAGTCACCCGGATTATTGACCAATATCATTCCTGCTACGGTTAGTCCGCGAAAAAAATCCAGTGAGAGAAGCCTGGGTTTTGTTTCTTTAATTTCCATACTGAGCTGAATTTGCAAATCAAACTTAGTCTTGTTTTCCAATCGCAGTGATTACAAAAGGCAGTGGACAAGTAGGATCGAAACATGGGAGGCCTCCATCTTTTGCAAGTCCACTTACGATCACTTCTAAATTTGGCGTCTTAAAGGACTCCGGCAAATTACAAGGTATATACCTTTGCGTGTCCATGCCTTGCGGAGCAATTAATATCATATAATCTGAAGGAGTGTCAACCAATCGAATGATTCCTTTTGTGTCTACTACCTTAGTTAATAAAGGTTCATCAGGGAAGCAGTCCTGGTTCATATTGTCTCTTTTGCATGTGACAAACATGCTAATCGATATAACTGCAAGCCCCGCCCTCCACACTAATCGCTTGAATTCATATTTCATATCAGCGAAAGATACCAAGTATTTATAAGCCCTCCAACTCCTTCAACAGCTCCTCGGCATCGTTGGTTGATTTAGTATATTTTTTAAATACCCATTTAGAGAAAGCATAAAAGAAAGGATATCCAATCACATAATACATCCAGATATGAGTGGTGACGAATAGATCTTTTCCGCCGATCAATTTTCCCATCACAGGCAGGGTTACCAAAAGCAATATGGCACCGAGATAAAAACTGAGCTTTCGAACAAAAACAAATTGCATTTTGCCCCTGGCATAGTCTGATAAGGATTGTTTGTAATTGTTATCGGTGATGTTGATCGCTTGTAAATTATGTATTGACCTTAGTGATAAAACGGGTAACAGAATTAGTATCAGGGAACAGGTAATTCCGCAGGCAGCCAGGTACCAATTGTTCAGTTGTTGGAAATTTAGAACAATAAAGAAAACAGCTGCGATGCAGACGAATGCACCTGCCATTTCAGGAATCCTGATGTTGTTTAGCCTGCTTCTGTAATTTGACTTTGTCATTTTAATTATTATTGAATCGGTTATTTTTTTTTGTTTTTCTATCTCAGCCGACATTTCCTGCCATACTGATTGCATTTCTTCGAATTCCATTGTCTATTTTTTTATCTGTGAAATAATTTTTTGTTTGATCCTTCCCAGTCGCGTTCCTACGTTGGTAGAAGTGAATCCCGTAACGGAAGCTATCTCATCGTAGTTGTTTCCTTCCAGATGAAGAAGGATAATTCCTTTTTCAATGGGATCCAGTTTTCTAATCTCTGCATACAACGCATCCACTTTTTCCTGTTTCGACCCATCAGTAAAATCGGGTCTGTTTAACAGGGTTTCACTAATGGGTAATTGTATGCCTCTTTTTTTGGCTTTATTCAGGTTGGCGATGGAAGTATTCAGAGCTATACGATACATCCATGTGCTGATTTTTGATTCGTTCCTGAAAGAATTAAATGACTTCCAGAGCTGGTATACAATTTCCTGATAAAGATCCTGTTCATCTTCTTTGGCAGAAGTGTACAATTTCACCACCTTGTAAATAAGTCCTTCGTTCTCTTTGATTACGCTTATAAACTGCTCTTCGCTGTGCATGGAAAAGATTGCTACTCCTTATTAGTAGTGAAAAGGTCGATTAAATCACAAAAAAGAAAGATTATATTTTCGGGAGTGGATTTCCGTCTTAGTCAGTAATTTAGTAGCATCGGAATAGCAGTATTTCAAATCAATCATCAATAACAGACTATGAAATGGTACCATTATATTGCCGCTTTTTTTTCTGGCGCTTTCCTGGCTAATGTTGTACCTCATTTTATTCATGGAGTATCAGGTGATTATTTCCCTTCTCCCTTTGCGAATCCTCCGGGGAAAGGTCTTTCTTCTCCATTGGTGAATGTGTTGTGGGCTTGTTTCAACCTGCTGGTTGGATACATTTTATTGAGGGTAAGTAAAATAACCACTCAGAATAAACTTGCCATGCTCGTATTTTTTCTGGGTATACTGGCAATTTCCGTTCAATTAAGTATAGTTTTTATGGATAAGGTGAAGGCCTGATCGGCAATATAAATAAGCGCTATCCGTTAGAAGAATTAATCATTTCGTTAAAATCAAACCCTTCATAAAATACCAGCATAATTTGCCCCTGCTCATTTTGATGAGCATCGTAATTATTTTTAGCGCCTGCCAGAAAACTTCCCTTTCGAATCCAGACGGCGCCCATGGTTACGGTATCAAAGGATTCCTGAAGCAATATAGTTTTTACTATACTACAGGTTCTACTACATTTGATTCGATGATTGTTAATGTTACTTATGATACTACAGGTCATTCTATTGTTTTGGATATGGAAACTGTTTTCTGGAAATATCAGTATGATGTCTCGGGAAAACTGGTATCCGTTCATGATATAACACCTGGTGCTGCAACAGGAGAACTCGTAGACTCATTTGGTTACGATGGTAATGGAGATTTGCTATATAATCTGACCTATCAAAATATTAGTATTCCATATACGACGGTTTATTCTTCGTCTGGAAAAACCGTTACTATGTATGACACTACCGTCGGTGGATTCCTTGGAGGAATAATATTTGGGAAAGGCACCATCGTCTTCAATACATTAAATCAGGTTACGGATAGATATTTAAATTATGGAGGAGACGCTACTACTGCCGCTATCGTTCAGGATCATGAAACATTTTCTTACGATGGTTCAAATGAAATCACGCAATATGCTTTGAATGAAACTAAATTGATTACTCTGCCGGACGGTACTCTGGATAATTCGTTGTGGACGGGTATTGAAACCTATGATCAACGGGATAGTAAGCCCAATCCACTTTATCAGTTCGACAGCCTCTTACTGAAAGGAGTTTTAAATATGTTAGGCGGAAATGCGCTGATTGATCCACTTTCGAATACCATAGGATATGGTAAAACATATTATTTTCAAATTCAGCATAGCGCTTTGACGCAGGGTAGTTTTGAAAACGGCTATACCTTTTCTGATCAGCCGGCATATGATGCTGCAGGCAGACTTATTCAGACTTCCGTTTATGATTTTCAAATACCCGGCAAGGTAATTATTAAGCTGAGTTATTATTAGTGCTTACATTCCCGACCCTCTCGGATCTGGTTTGGGTGTTATTAAATATTCCTTAGGAGGAATTTTTCCCAAAAGATTTTTGACAAAATAATCCCATCTGCGACGCATCATATAATAGGAGTATGATCCATAACCGTGTGCGCTGTTTGGAAATACAACCAGGTCATAATCCTTATTAGCTTTCTCCAATGCTTCTACCACCAGTAAAGTATTGGTAGGAGGAACATTGTCATCCATCAGTCCATGAGCGAGCATTAATTTGCCTTTCAGATTCTTTGCATAGACCTGATTTGCCTGTGCAGTATAGTTTGAATTGCTGGCATCGCCCGTCAGCAAACCAATATAACGTTCGCCCCAATCATCTTCATAATTTCTGTTATCGTGGTTGCCGGATTCTGAAATACCAACTTTGAAAAAGTCGGGATAAGTAAACATCGCGCATGCAGTTGCGAAGCCACCACCCGAGTGCCCCCAGATACCTACCCGATTGGTATCAATATAACTGAAACGCTGGGAAAGCTGACGAATCCCACTCACCTGATCAGGTAAAGTATTTTCGGCCATATGGCCATAACTCATGTCGTGATAACTTTTGGAACGTAGAGGATTGCTGGAGCCTTCAATCTGCACTACAATAAAACCGAGTTCTGCGAGCGACTGGTTATCATTTCTAGAAGCTGTGAATCCCCAATAACCAACACTTCCTCCCTGTGGACCGGGATAGATATAATCTATAACGGGGTATTTTTCTTTAGGATCTATTTGAGTGGGAACATACATCAAACCATAGAGGTCCGTTGTGCCATCGTGTGCTTTTACTGTAAAAGGAATGGGTGGTTTCCAGCCGGTAGCAACCAGTCTTGATATATCTGTTTTTTCCAGCGTCAGGATTGTTTTGCCATCGATATTTTTGAGCAGACTCACTCCGGGCACATCGGGCTGAGAATAATTGTCGACGAAATAATTCTCTGATGGTGAAAGTTTAACGGAGTGATTGCCTTTGTCGGGCGTCAGCAATGTGAGATTTTTCCCATCAAATCCAATCCGGTAGAAATAGGTGAAATAAGGATTGCCAGGCTCTCTGCCATCAGCAAAAAAATACAAAACACGTTTCTTCTCATCTACTTTTACCAACTGTGTTACAACGAAGTCACCTTTGGTGATCTGGTTTTTTACTTTCCCGGTAGTGGCATCATATAAATAAAGATGTCCCCAGTTATCTCTTTCAGAATACCAGATTATCTCTTTCGAGTTTGGAAGATATCGCCAGTTGATGGCTCCCTGTCCTGATTCATACTGGGTAGGAACCGTTTCTTCAAAAACTTCGCGAACTTCTCCTGTAGTGGCATCGGCTATACGGAATTTTTCCTGCTGATGATTTCTGGAAGTGGAAACAAAAGCCACCTGGGTTGCATCGGGGCTCCATTGGACGTCGTCGAATGTTCCGCTGCTCGAAATATCATCACTGAGACTTGCCCTGTGCGGATCCGGTGCTGATTTAATAAAGATCACTTTGGGCTGATCCACATTGATCACCACACGTTGAATGGTTATAATATTGGTATCACCAGGTAATGGGTATTTCCAGGATTCCAACTTCGGATGACCCACATTGGTAGTCACCAGGTACATGTCGCCGGCCAGGCGCTCATCTTGTTTGAAAGTGGCAATTTTTTTAGAATCAGGCGACCATTTTAAAATGGGATTATCGGTTTTCTTCCAGCCCGCATTATCAGTTGCATAACCGAAATATTTTACTCCGTCGGTAGTGAGTTGTGTAAGGGCGCCTGTTTTTATATCCTTCACCCATAAATTATAATTTTTTATAAAAGCCAGTTTACTGCTGTCGGGCGATACTAATTCTTTTTCATTAAAACCTCTTCTGCCAGCACCACCACCACCGGAAGATTTCTGGGTTCCATCAGAAGGGGAAATGGTTCCTTTAGCTGCATCCACAACAATTATTTCACTGCCTTTTGAATTGAAGTTTTTATACCAGAAATGATCACCTGATGTCCACACGGGATTTACTTCTCCGTTGTCGACATATGGCTGTGTGCCAAAGCGCAAAAAGCTTGCTGCCCGGTCATAATCTTTAGCATTTACCAAGTCGCTTTGTTGAGCACTTATATGAAATGAAATGGCTAATAGAAGCAGGGAGGCGATTATTTTTCTCATATGAAATAAAGGAAGAAAATTACTGAAATATCAGAATAGTCTAGTAAATATCCTGTTCCCAGAACAATTACAATGATGAACGGCAAATGATTCGGTGTGAACGAACATCGAATGGCCAAAAACCTTAAATTTATGTATGCCCCGACGGACCAAAACCATGAGTAAAATAATCTTTGTTCTTGTTTCTCTTTTATGGATTGGTGGCTGTAAAAATAAAGTCGTTGATGTCCCGTTTCCCAATGAAGGACAAAGTTATTCTTCTTCAATACGTGCCGCCCGATATAGCGAACCAAAAAAACTTAACTGGACTGTAAAAATTACAGGGGTTAAACCACTCATTAAGAAATTCGAATTTGACAAACTTCCTACAAGTGTTTATGACAGTTCAGGCTTTTTGAAATTTCAAAAACCTCCCATACATAATCATTTTAATCTGGATAGTATTCCGTCCAGGCCATTCAATTTATATGCGCTGCCTTCCAAACACTTTAGGTTTCATACACAGATTCTCGAACAACCGAAATCAATCTTCAAGACTTCAAAGCCACGTATTGTCAACTCAGCTTCGGGACTTTTATATGAATTCGGCGAGCCGTTGGCGGGAACGCATATCACCTGCATTTTCAAAGACAAGAAGGGTTTACTCTGGATAGCGAATCAACAGGGCTTATACCGTTATGACGGAGAAACACTTTCGCTTATTATTTCAGGAGGCTTCGTTCCTGCCATATACAGTATGATAGAAGATGGTCGTGGAAGAATCTGGGTCGGCACACAGGGAAATGGCATCATTATGCTGGACACTCATTCTGGCATTTTTAAGCAAGTATCAGTTGCTCAGGGTTTGGCGAGTGACGCCATCGGGCGAATGGTGACTGACAATCAGGGCAGGTTCTGGATCGCTGAAACTTCAGCAAATACCGCAAATGGAGTAGACGTCGTTGATACAGACTCACTGATTATCCGGCATATCGGTAAAACGGAAGGATTGGCTTCAATCCATGTTGGTGGAATAGCCCGTGACAGCTCGGGTAATATCTGGATTGGAAATCTGAAGGGTGGAATTGACATGTTTGATCTGCGAAATAACAGCGTTAAGAATCTGAACGATTCGAACGGATTGAATACGAGTATCGTGTCATCTCTAATTGTAGATAAACAAAAAAGAATATGGTTGGCAGGTTTTAATGCAGACATCAGCATGATTGACCTGCAAAACAAGACAATAACCCAATATTTCAAGGACCCAAAGCTGAAATGGGTGATGATGTGGGATATGATGGAAGACAATAAGGGAAATATCTGGAGCGTGACTTATGGAAATAATGTGGAGGGGAAGGGTGTGTTTATTATTGATCCGGTAAAAGAAAGAATTAAGAATATCAATATGCAGGGTGGACTAAGTTCACACGATGTGGAATGGGTGGAGGAAGACGGAATGGGTCAGATTTGGATTGGCACGATAGCGGGATTAAATATGTATAACAGAAATGGTAGTGATATAGAACATATTGGAAAAGCGGAAACGGGATGCGTGTTTATAGATTCTAAAGGATTGATTTGGGTTGGGACAACCTCCAAAGGAATCGATATTTTAGACAGGACGACAGGTTTGATAAAAACATTCTCTTCAAAATACGGTCTGGCGAATGATAGTCTGGAATATATTAATGAAAAAAAAGGAGAGATCTTTATTTGCAGTAATG
>DATHPV010000669.1:0-2619 GCA_035483495.1 Puia sp. | reverse complement strand
ATTATTGATGGAATGGAATTGCCACTGAGCGGAGGGAGATTTTATTTGCGCTAAAGACATGTTAACTATCATTATCAGCGTGAATATAAGCAGTGAAAATTTTATTCTGGACATGATATGTTTATAATTTGCTGATTAAATGAATATTGTTCAGGTCAGTGTAATCATATTGACAGATACCATCTTTTGTCATTACAATCGCCAATCCATTTTCCGCAATTACGTCGTAAACTTCTGAGTCTTTTAACTGCTTTATCAATTTCAGATTGTTTACATCTGTTGCGTCATAGATTTTCAATCCGTCGATTCCATCGCAGATAAATAAATCGTTCCCGTCTTTTGAAAGTCCCTCCGGATGAGTAAGCTGATAAGATTTCACCATGTAAGAATTCGCCAGGTCCTTGATATCAACAATCTGCAGCTGATTGTCAAATCCCAGACAGGCACTTGAATCATTCAAAGTTATATAAGCGTAGTTATCGTCGGCAATCACCGGATCACAACCACGGGCATGAACGAATTGGCCAATAAGGGAGGGATTTGATGGTGACGCCTGAACATCGTACATATACATGCCATTATTTGTGCCTACGAATAATTTATTTTTTAGCGGGTAAATGGTTTCGACATGGTAGTCAACCATTACTGTACTTGTAAAAGCCGGAGTCAGCGGCTGGGTGATATCAAAGGCCAATAGATTGCTATAGCCCACGGCATAAAGGAAGTCATTTACTATGCTGAATCTTGCCAATGATCCGTTGGTTCCTACAACATTACCAGCCTGGTTTGCTGATGGAACGGCAAGCGATAAACAACCACTACAACCTGAGAAATACGTTGAATATACCGGATAAACATTATTATTTGGATCATAGTCAATGGTTGTATCTCTGGTCGACCAGCCTACAATTACGTTAATAGAATCCGGATTGAATACAACGCCAGGAGTATATGCAGCTCCCACCATGTAAATACTATGATCCGGGAAAACATTCGTGGCGAAATTCTTTGCAACTACATTCAACGGATCAGTTATATCAAATGAAATCAGATCACCGTAGGCATCGGCATACAAAGTATTTCCTTTGATGGCCATATCTTCATTTCCGGGTATATTGATAAAGGAAACATTTTTCGGGCTTGCAGGGTTACTGTTATCAATTACGTGAATACCGACAGAAGGCTCTGATAAAAAGATATATTTACCTGCAACAGTTATTTTTCCCGGATTCGACACTTTCAAAGCCGGCAGGCTTTTGATGGACTGCCTGAATGTAGTCAGCACCTCGTATATAGGTGTGGATATTTGATAGGTTCTGGTGACTTTATCTTTCATGCATCCTGTTTGTATGAATGCAAGAAAAATCAAAAAGCAAAATTTATTCAGCAGCCAACGTTTATTTTTCATATCAGCGTTTTGCATCTGACTGCCAAACAAATGAAAACGTTGCACGCGTAATTTATTTCCAGGGTAAAACGTAGGAAATTTTAAATCCGCCATAGAACAGATGTTCGGAACTGCCTGTTCCAGATTTTATAAGATCTGTAAATCCATATTGTAGCTGCGGACCCAGTTGCAACTGGTTTTTACCAAGAGGAATCCCAATCAAAATTGATGTAACCCAACTAAGTTGCGTTTTATTGAATAACTCTTTGTTTTGATAATACACATTTTCATTGGGATCAAAAAACAGGGCATTCGTGCTTATCAGGTAAGAAAGAGACAGGCCGGCTTCCCAATAAACAGGCAGTTTCTCATTTTTATTCAACTGAAATTTCACGGTGACGGGTAATTCCAGGAAATGATATTGATTGGTATAACTCAGAGCGCTTCCGTTTTGATAAAATCGATTCACGGAATATGACAGAGGTGAAGGGCTGTATGCAGCATAGTTGTACACTGATATCGAACTATCCACCGCATTTCCGGTGTGAATGCGGGTAGAGAAATAGCGATAATTCAAACCCGCTGAAAGCGATATTCTTCTGGAGAGAGCTCTATTAACTGCCAAGCCTGCGATGAAAGAAAATCCGGTTGTCACTTCAGAAGGGAGGGGTGCCGGGGCCGCTGATATTGAGCCGTTGGCAGGGGCAAAAGCATAAATACCTGTGTTATTCGACTGTTTAAATAAACTTTGATGAATATCCGAAAAACCAATACCTCCTGTAATTTCGATTTTCCATAAAGACGTTTTGTGTTTTTCGGGCGGAGCTTTTTTTGAAATCAATAATGAATCTTTGGGAGTATCTTTTTTCTCAACAACTGCTACTTCCTTCTTTGATCGGGCAGAATCATAAGAATTTATTTGGGAACTTTGGGGTTCTGTTTTAGCAGGAGGTAAAAAGATATTGTATGTTTCATTTTGGTCACTTGCGGAAGCCGCATTTTTTTTCTCAGGATTTTTACGCGTTTCTTTAAAATCAAATGAACTGCCGGATTCTGACTTTTTCTTTTCAGAATTCGTCAAAAATGAACGGCTGCTTTGTTTTTTTTCCGGGATCTTCACATTCTTTTGATTATTTGAATTAGTTATCGTTTTATTAACCGGCGCAGTTACAGATTCACTTTTGTCGGCAGATTGATTGCGTTCTGAAACCTTTTTTGTGGTTGATATTTCT
>DATHPV010000668.1:0-7189 GCA_035483495.1 Puia sp. | reverse complement strand
CCAGCATGAGGAGTGTGGAAAACAATGGCGCCGTACCACCAGGTATATACAATCCGATTTTTTCAATAGGTACTGATTTTCGCCAGCAATGGATACCTGGCATTATTTCCACCTCTGATTCATGTATTTGCTGATTTTCATGAAATTTTGAAATATTTTTTTTTGCCTGAAGAATAGCAGTTTTTAATTCTGCATCGAGCATTTCTGCAGCACTGTCAAATTCTTCATCCCTTACAATCAGATCGATATTGAATGTCTGGTCAAATAAAACTGAATATTCCAGTAGTGCGTTGTCGCCCCTGTTTTTTACCTCGTCCAGAATTTTCCGTGCACTCGATTCCAGATTTTCGGATTGCATACCCGGTCTGTTCAACAATGTTGGCCAGAGTTCCTTTTGCGGGTATTCTATTATTTGCATTGCAGACATTTATAATATCATTTTTTCAATGGGTACCACAAGAATACCCTGCGCACCTGCATTTTTTAATTTTTCGATGATTTCCCAAAATTCATTTTCATTCACAACGCTATGCACACTACTCCAGCCCGGCTCTGCCAAAGGCAGCACAGTAGGGCTTTTCATTCCTGGTAATAACGAAATAATTTCCTTCAGTTTTATATTGGGCGCATTAAGAAGAATATATTTTGTATGATTCGCTTTACGTACAGACCTGATACGGAATAATAATTTTTCAAGAATTTTCTGCTGATCATCACCAAGTTTTGGATGACGAATCAAAACTGCTTCTGAGTGCAGTATCGTTTCGACTTCCCTGAGTCCGTTCATGAATAAAGTAGAACCGCTGCTCACGAGGTCCACTATCGCATCTGCGAGTCCTATACCGGGTGCTATTTCCACTGATCCACTGATTTCATGGATCTCCGCACTGATATTTCGTTCATGTAAAAACTGATTCACAAGTACGGGATAAGTAGTTGCTATTTTCTTGTTTTGGAGAAAGTTAAAATCATTGTAGATTTCATTTCTTCCAACGGCAACCGATAATCTGCATTTTCCAAATCCAAGTTTTTCAGTAATTATGATTTTTCTATTTTTTTCATAAATCACGTTTTCACCTACAATCCCGACATCAGCAACCGCGTCTTCCACATACTGCGGGATATCATCGTCCCGAAGGAAGAAGATTTCCATAGGGAAATTATCTGCCTCTGTTTTCAATTTATTGATTCCGTTTTTCAAATCGATCCCGCAGTCCTTCAACAGTTTCAAAGAATCATCATAAAGTCTCCCTGATTTCTGAATTGCTATTCTCAGCCTTTGGGGCATGTGATTAGTTATTTATAGTTTAAAAAAGAAAGGGCTTACCTTTCGATAAGCCCTGCAATTATATTGTTTATACAAAACATCAGCAGCCTACCGGCGGGGTAAGAAATGATGATGATGTGTTGTAAAAAGTTTCTTCATACGAAAGTGTAAAATTAAACTGAGCCATGCACAGATCCAAAAATAATCTTATTTGTTACCCTTGGCATCCGCCAGAAATTTAGCCAGTCCAATATCAGTCAGGGGATGCTTTAATAGTCCCAGTATAGGCTCCAACGGGCTGGTAATCACATTCGCTCCCGCTTCAGCACAACGCACAATATGGAGTGAGCTCCTGATAGACGCCGCTAAAATCTCGGTCTCGTATCCCTGTATTGCATAAATATTTGCAATCTGAGCGATCAATTCAATTCCGTCCCAATTGGAATCATCTATTCGGCCTATAAAAGGTGAGACGTATTTGGCACCTGCCTTTGCTGCAAGGATTGCCTGACCAGCGGAAAAAACAAGTGTACAATTTGTTCTGATATTATTGTCAGTAAACCACTTCATTGCTTTGATTCCCTCTTTGATCATTGGCACTTTTACAATAATATTCGGGTTTATTTTAACGAGTTTTTTTCCCTCCGCAATGATCCCATCGAAATCTGTTGAAATCACCTCGGCACTCACATCACCCTTTACCAGATCAGAAATAGTCTTATAGTGTTTGGTAATATTTTCTTCCCCACGAATACCTTCTTTCGCCATCAGGGATGGATTGGTTGTAACACCATCCAATATTCCAAGGTCATTGGCCTCACGAATCTGATCGAGATTCGCGGTATCAATAAAAAATTTCATATAATCGATTTAAAATATAAAAAAAATGGCAAGTTACTTATATCGCACCGCTCAACCACTTACCCTTGCTGCCTTCCGGCCCTGGGGGATTCAGCAGGAGCTGGCCGTATAAGACTTGCCGGTGCAAAGGTAAGAGTTTTGATTGCTAAAGCCTACATACAAAATCCATAAATTCTATCTTAAGTTATTCATGGTATTCATGGAATAAATGCCAACTAATTGATCCGAACGTCCGCCCAGGGGGCGATAATAAACCAAAATGTCATAATTATTCTCAGTTTCATAATGGTTTCCTTCTGTCTGATCAAAAGAAGGGAATATGTGCTGGTCTCCACTGTTAGTCGTTACGTAAGAATAATTGTAATAACCCATTTTCAATAACGCAGAACCTTCGTAAGCACCGCTTGCCGAATTAAATGTCATGCGGCTTGCCTCATTTAATTTGTACCCTGTAAACTCGCCTAAAATATAAAGATCTCTGCCTTCAATAGGCGCGTTATCCGGCGGAACATAAATGAATCGTACACGCGCATAATCGCCCTGCCAGTTTGGATCTTCGCCATCCGTGTTTTGAATATAATACAAGCCATTGTTGTCTGTATAAAAATAGTAAGCTAGTCCGGAACGGTCCTTGTCAGGTTTCAATGTAATAACCGTTCCATTCTTTAAATAGTCTACGTGTGCTATCCGGTCACTTTGAAAACGAAAGCTTTGCAGATCAATCCATCGCCACTGATTTCCGCCTGGAAACAATGGTATATCGTCACTATTGTAAACGAAATTATTTCCGGAATAAAAAGATGGATTGCCCATATAAACCGCATTATCCCATCGATTATTTTGCATTACAACAACATGCATTTGTTGGAAAGGATTAGAAATACTTAACGCTTTAGTATTAATCGTAAACTGTAGTTTTTGATGAGTTGGCGAATACTGGGGATTCAGCGGTATAAGACTCTGTGCGGTTATGGTAATAGCAGTTTGAACAACCAGAAATCTTTTTGTAAATGCAATTTTCGACTCGTCATTGTTCAAATACACTTTAAGCAAATAATTTCCGGATAAAGTAGGGAGCGAGTTATTTTCAGGCAGCGAAATTTCGTAGTGCGTATAGCGTATCAAAGCAACAGAGGAATAACGATAGTTTGTAATCTGGTTTTGTGCAAACCCTCTGATATAATCAAAGGTACTCACCTGCACCGGCGTCCAGTCAGCATTACATAGCTGATATGTATAATAATAATTTTTTACATCTGCATCCAGGTCGTCAAACATCAATTCCATCCGATCATTTCCGACAAGGTTTAAAATGGGATAACCCATCTGATTTCCTTTCATAAATAATTTGGCACTACTGATGTTTGGGGTATACACGGAATCCGGTACCTGCGCGGTCAGATTCGTTTCAATATGGATCAAAATCAATAAAAAAAGGTACTTCATATATACTTTCAGATACAATGATAGTTCAATTCCTTAAAAAACTTTTCGGACAGCGATGGGAAGTCTATTTTTGAGTGTAAAAAATTCCGATTGAATCTTTCCCGCTTTATTGCCAGGCGAATCGCTTTTAATAGTCAGCATTCATTTTCAAGGTTTATAATACGACTTGCTATTGCTGCAACGGCCATTGGTATAACCGCCATGATTCTAACAATTTCATTTGCAAAAGGTTTTCAGCATGCCATAGCCGACAAAATGTATGGTTTTTCCGGGCACATACGCATCCAGCATCTTGAGGGAGAAAAAACTGAAAATGACACGGTTTTGCCGGCAACAAAGAATGATACAGTTTTTTCAGTAATAAAAAACGATCCCGAGGTTGTACACGTGTTTGCCTTCGCTACTAAAGACGCAATACTCAAGGGACCTGAAAGCTTCGAAGGATTAAAATTGAAAGGAATTGAACCGCAATTTTCATTTAACCATCTGCAGGAATTCCTTAAATCTGGAAGATGGATTCATTTCCCTGATAGTATTTATAGCAACGAGATTGTTATATCCACCTATACCGCAAATCAATTGAAATTGCAGGCAGGCGACCGAGTATACGCATATTTTATACAGGCTGACGGCACGAAACGGGTGCGGCCCCTGAAAGTTGTCGGTACTTTTAAAACCGGAATCGAATATTACGACAGAGTCAGTGCGCTGGTTGATATAAGATTAATTCAACGCCTCAATGGCTGGAATGCCGGACAAATTAACGGATATGAAGTATTTATCAGGAATTATACCATGGCTGATTCCGTTAGCAATCGGATTTTTGAAAAGCTTCCGCCGAAATGGAACAGTCAGTCCATTAACGAAATTTATGGTAACATATTCGACTGGCTGAACCTCCAGGATACGACGATTCTCATCGTAATAATAATAATGATACTAGTAGCAATTCTGAATCTGGTAACCTGCCTGATTATCTTATTACTTGAAAGAACTCATATGATCGGATTATTAAAATCAATGGGCTCGGGAGATCGCAGTATTCAAATGATCTTTTTTTACCATGGAATACTAATTACGTTAAGCGGAATCATCATAGGCAACATTACCGGACTACTGTTGTATTGGCTGCAAAACAAATTTGGTATTATCACTTTGCCGGAAGATTCTTATTATATTTCGACTGCAGTTGCTTATATCACATGGCAACAAGTGGCATTTGTGAATCTGGGTACATTCGTGATTTGTTTAGCAGTACTGCTTTTGCCCAGTTTTTTCATTATAAGAAGGCTGAATCCGGTTAAAGCCATTTCCTTCAATTAACAATTTCGATTCTTGATAATATAATCCCGGTGGCGACAGCCACGTTTAGTGACTCCGCATCTCCCTTACCCGGAATTCGGATCAGTCGGTTAGCCATTAATTCCAGTTCATGACTAATACCACGTGATTCATTACCCATCAGCAACATCGCCCCTGACACTTGTATTTTTTCTTCGAGATTCTGACCATTAATTGAACCGGCAATTACAGGAATTCCCGGATTCGATTTGATGTATTCGCGCAGATTTGTGTATACTAATTCAACACGTGCTATACTTCCCATGGCAGATTGAACCACTTTCGGATTAAATATGTCTACCGTATCCTCCGTACATACAATTCTTTTCACATTAAACCAGTCTGCTGTGCGAATGATCGTTCCAAGGTTTCCGGGATCCTGAATAGTGTCGAGAAGCAAGGTTAGATTGTTTGGTTTGTACTGGCTATTAAATACCGGCTTTGAGAAAATTGCCAGAACCTGATTCGGCGTACTGTGAAAAGAAATTCTCTCAAGTTCTTTCTCACTTAAACTGCTAAAGAGTTTTTCCCGTCCTTTTTCTATACCACTGTTACTCTGTAACCAACTTTCATACGCAAAACACTGAATGAGCTGAAGATTTTCGGAATGAAGCAGTTCTGATACGATCTTGGGTCCTTCTGCAATAAAGACTCCATCTGCATCGCGGAATTTTTTATGGCCTAAACTTTGGATATATTTGACCTGCGATTTTACAAGCATGGATTCCCCGTTTTAATAATATGTCATATTGCCGGCAAGTTACGTTATCACTGGTCAGACCTGCAATCGTTCCTTCGATTCTGATTTTTGCCCTCTTTTCCTGCCGCCTTCCTGCCAACTTTCAATATCCACAAGGCAAGCCGTTTATCTATAAAACAACTGTTAAGGTGGAAGGAAATATCAAAGGTGATCAAAAACAGGATCTGACCCAAAGACTCGAGAATCAACTGGATGACAGTCTTCAGGCAAAAACGGTTACATCCTTCTACAAGCCTCCCTATTTCATTGCAAAAAAACTTTCATACACCCCGGTATACGACCCACTGAGTGTAACGCGGTCCACTGCATTTATCAGTGCTTTGTTAAATGCAAACGGTTATTATCTTCCGAAAATAAGTGATACAGTTATCTATGAAACCGTACATAGTGGGAAAATAAAAAAACACGGTAAATATAAAGGTCTTAGCAAGGAACAAAAAAGAGTAACAGTGCATTTTACAGTCGAACTTGGCAAACAATTGATTTTTGACTCAGTCGGCTTCAGTTTGGAGACCCCCGAACTTCAGCAAATTGCATTAAATTCAAAAAATCAATCTCTAATTAAAGTTGGAAGTCCTTATTCTCAATCTGTCCTTACCAATGAACTCAATCGTCTGGTAGATAGTTTTCGAAATAACGGATATTTTCGTTTTTCTAAAGAAGACCTTTATGTAGAACATGATACAGTGTTGGCTGCGCTCATTGATCCGTCCCTCGATCCTATCGAACAGGCAGAACTTCTTGAAAAACTGAAACTGAAAAAAGAAAACCCAACCATTAGCGTTGTAGTCAGGCAACGCCCCACGCGCGATACAACTCATGTTATCAAATATTTCATAGGCAGTGTTACGATATATCCTGACATGCCGGTGGCAGAAGACACAACAGTTGTACACGTCGACACCACAACTATAAATCAGATTAAATTTATAAGCAGAACCAATAAATTCAAATTACCTTTTCTTGCAAACAACATATACCTATATCCGGGTGGAATGTACAAGCAACAAAATTATTTTCATACGTCTAACCGTATTAGTCAGCTTCCTGCGTGGGACTATAATACAATTGAATTTCAACGATCAACAAATTATGACAGCATTTTAGACGTGATTATGAAAATGTATCCGGCAAAAAAACAGAAAATCTCATTGTCGTTGGAAACAAGTTATATCACGAATGGAATTGTTACTACGGGCAATCTTTTAGGAACCAGTGTGATTTTGGGATTGCAAAACAGGAACGCATACCGGCAATCTATTTTGACAAATACGAGTTTGCAGGCAGGGATTGAATTGGGATCAGGATCCACTATTCAAACCGTTTTAACGAGTCTGTCACATACCGTAGTAATTCCGCACATCATACATATAATTCCATTCCTCAACTTCCCCGCCAACCTGGATGCAAAAGGATATAGCACCCAGACACTTATTAACGTGAACGCAGGGTACACCAAGCGTTTGGATTTTTTTACTCAGGAAAGCGTAAATGGATCTTTCGGTTATCAGTGG
>DATHPV010000667.1:0-3017 GCA_035483495.1 Puia sp. | reverse complement strand
TTTAAAATGGCCATATTTAAAATTTCGATTTAACGAATGATGAATGCTTGCGATTATTTACTATACAATTCCACGATCAATTGCTCTTTAATATTTTCGGGTATGCTTTCTCTTTCGGGATATGCAATGAATGTACCTTTCATTTCAGTTTCATTCCAGTCGAGCCAGTTGATCTTGTTATTTTTACCCTTCGCAGCACCGGTGATACCAGCATTGCTTTGTGAAGTCGATTTAAGGCCGATACTGTCTCCGGGTTTAAGTTGGAAAGAAGGTACATTTACAACTTCTCCGTTTACAGTAATGTGCTTATGCGATACAAGTTGGCGGGCACCTGGACGCGAATTAGCGATACCCAACCTGTAAACAGTATTGTCCAGTCTGGATTCCAAAAGCCGAATCAGATTTTCGCCAGTAACACCTTTTTTCCTGGAAGCCTCGTCGAATGTCTTACGGAACTGCCGCTCGAGCACACCGTATGTGTACTTCGCTTTTTGCTTTTCCTTTAACTGAATAGCATATTCGCCAAGGGTTTTACGCTTTTTCGTTGCACCATGCTGACCGGGAGGATTACTGGTTTTTGTAAGCCATTTTCCGTTTCCTAATATAGGTTCGCCGAATTTTCGTGAGATTTTGGTCTTTGGACCGGTATATCTTGCCATAAAATGTTTTAGATTTTTGAGTTCCCGATCAGGATTATAAAAATCTTAAAATGAAATCCTGATCAGCTTGTTATTATTATTTAAACCCTTCTCTTTTTTGGTGGACGGCAGCCATTGTGAGGCAAGGGGGTTACGTCTTTAATCATTACGACTTCTATGCCGTTATTAGCCAAAGACCTGATGGCACTTTCCCGGCCTGATCCCGGTCCTTTCACAAAAACATCGACTCTTTTCAGGCCTGCGTCTAAAGCCGTTTTTGCCGCGTCGGCAGAAGCCATCTGAGCAGCATAAGGCGTATTCTTTTTAGAGCCTTTGAAACCCATTTTTCCGGCGCTGCTCCATGAAATGAGCTGACCGTTTTTATTGGTAATGCTGATAATAATGTTGTTAAAACTTGCAGAAATATGCGCATCCCCGTACGCTTCTACTTTAACCACTCTTTTTTTTGCCGCAGCTTTTACGCTGGTAGCTTGTTGTGCTTTAGCCATTTTCGAATTAGGTAATCTGGTTATTAATATTTTCCGTTAATCGGAATCGAATCTCCCTCCCCGTACACCCCGGATCTGGTTTGATTCTGGAATGGTGTTATAAAAACGTTTGTACATTACCACACACTCACACTCTCACACTTTTCTTATTTCTTAGGTGCTTTCTTTTTGCCGGCAACAGTTCTTCTTTTTCCTTTTCTCGTTCTGCTGTTGGTTCGTGTGCGTTGTCCGCGAACCGGTAAACCCTTTCTATGCCGGACTCCGCGATAACACGCAATATCCAAAAGACGTTTGATACTCATCTGCACTTCAGAACGAAGAGCACCTTCCACCTTTAATTCATTTGTTATGATATTACGAATCGCGTTAAGCTCATCGTCATTCCACTGGGAAACTTTCTTATCAAAACTTATTCCCGCTTTGTTCAGAATATATTTCGCAGTTGAAGGACCTATTCCGAAGATATAGGTCAATCCGATTTCACCTCTTTTGTTTTTTGGTAAGTCTACACCGGCAATACGAGCCATCTTATATTTTTTACTTTATACTTATTATTCAATTATCCCTGCCTCTGTTTAAAGCGGGGATTTTTCTTATTAATGATATATAACTTCCCTTTGCGACGTACGATCTTACAATCAACGCTGCGTTTTTTTATAGATGCCCGAACTTTCATACAAGTATTTTTAACTTTTAATTTCTGATATTCTTAGCTGATCATCAATGAGTCATGAACTCACTTATTATTATTTATATCTGAAGATGATCCTTCCTCTCGTTAAATCATAAGGGCTCATTTCAACTCCCACTTTATCTCCCGGCAATATTCTTATATAGTGCATTCTCATTTTCCCTGAAATAGTGGCCAGAATTTCATGACCATTTTCCAGTTTCACTTTAAACATGGCATTGGAAAGTGCTTCGACAATTGATCCATCCTGTTTAATTAGCGCTTGTTTAGCCATAGATTTTGGGAGCGCAAAGATAATATTACTCAACGAAAGAATAAAATTTCATCGAATCAATATCCTTTCCCAGGCAACTTAGGCGGCCGAAGACCCTAAAAATTGTTAAAATGCCCGATTTAGACCCTGCTGAGGTCGACTTTTGTCATTTGATGATAAAAATTCTGAAGTTCATGGACGCCTATAGAACGATGAATATGTCTATGGTCTTCGCGGTACCATATCTCAAATTCATCAAATTGTCCTGTTTTCGGAATAAGAATACGGAACGGTCCTCTTAAATACTTAACAGACTGGTCTCCGTTCACCTGTTTTTCAAACCCGAGTTTCTGAAGTTGGGAATCATCCACAGGAATCGGATAAAGTTGGTCAGGCTCAAACCAATCTTCCTGATCGCCATTATGTAAGCAAACCTGCTTGTCTTCATGATTTACTGCGGAAACCTGACCGTCAAAACGCTTTCCGCCAAAATCAGCTTGTAAAATGTCGCCCTCTTTGATTTCCTGAAATCTGATCATAGACCTTTTTTTAAGGGTATGAATATAAAAAAATAATGCGAATTCAACATTAACTGAGAGAGGGTAAGTTTCAAAGACTTCTGCCAACAATATCCCTCCCTGGCCATGGAATGGTTGCAAGTATAATCAGAAGTGCCACCAGAAAATACCAAAAAGCCCTTTTGTATTTGAGTGGATCGGCAATTTGCTTTTTTACCACTCCCCGACCAATAGTAATCAATACGGTTGCTATCAACATACCGGTTGGATGTTCAACCCAGAAAAAACGATAAAATTTATCCTGCATTAATTTGACCCCTTCCGGTAAACCACTACTTAGTATTCCATAACGGCCAAAGAGTAAAAGAATGAGGCCAATAAGAAGCGTTGTATGTGCGCTGATCATGG
>DATHPV010000666.1:0-10698 GCA_035483495.1 Puia sp. | reverse complement strand
CACTTTTTGCCGCAGAAGTTTGGGCTGTATACTGAGAAGAAGAACCTGATTTGATATTGTTGGCCGGCGCCCATCCGTTACCGGTATTTTTATAAACATTGCCATCTTTCGCGGCATACATATCTCCATTGGCAGCCTTGGCAACACCGCCGCTACCGTTAGGTCCGTTTACTCCTACTGCCGATGCTCCATTTGTATTACGTGCACCTGCAACTGTTTGCCCATAGTTGTTTGTGGCATGAGCAGTCTGAGTCGCGGTCCCATGTCCGTTATTATAAACAGAAGTCCCGGCCTGGCCGTAAGCACCTGAACCCTGTCGGGTCGCTGCCCCTGCCCCAGTATAAGGATTATAGGCCTGACCTGCACTCCTGGTGCCATAAGGTGTTGAAACAGAGGCGCCTCTCGCTGCAGTACCTGTATAGGGGTTATAAGAGTGCCCGACCGAAGCTGAGCCATAAGGTCCGTAAGCCGTTGCGCTGCGGGCGTAAGTTCCGGTATAAGGGTTATAGGAAGCATGATAACTAACCGCTCCTCCATAATAACCATATGGATGATACGCATAAGCTCCATAAGTCATGGCTCCCGCATAACAAATTGGAAATCCAACAGGCGGGTAGTACATATATGGCGGATAATACCATCCCGTACCGGAGGCAATAATAACGCCTACCCCCACGCCGACTACAAATGCACCCATGTACCCGGCCGTATAACTTGCGGATATCGTCCCCGACGTTGTGACTGTTTGAGTCACGTACGTCACATTATATACAGGTGAGCTGGGAGGAATAGTATAAATAACCTGTGGAACAGAACTGGCCAGAACCCAGGGACCCTGAGCTGATATGGCTACGTACCATAAACCACTTACACAAGCGTAATACTGATCATCGCTTACTTTAATCACTTTTTCAGTTGTGTTTTCAACATAGGACAGGTCAGTCCCTTCAATTGTAACATATTTTGGATCGCCGGAATAAGTAATTGTTACCGGAGGTGCGGCTTTGGGATCTATAAGCGTTTTAGTTGGAATTTGCGCAATCATCACAGCGTCGGCTGCTTCATCAGTTCCCGGAACAGAACTCAAGATCCTGGAGGCAGGACTGGTAGTGGGTATCTTCGCAAAATCCGCCGGTAGATTGGGTGTCGCAAAAGTCCATGGTCCATTTAAACCTGGCGCACTGAACCACCTTCCTGCCGCAAGATAATAGTAAAGTGAAGTTTGACTGGAAAAGAATACATTATTTGATGTATTCGTTGCATATGTAAGACTTGTCCCCGGAATATTTGCATAAACAGGTGTTCCCTGAAAAAGTATGATTTCAGCAGGTGTTTCCGTATAAAATACTTTTGGAATTTTAGCGGAAGCCTGGCTGGGGGCAGGAATTGCTTCTTTCAGGACTGTTTTCCAATTATCATCTTTAGACAAACTCTTAAGTGAAGACGGTAGTTTGGATGTGAAAATCCAGGGACCGCCAAGCATAGATGATTTTTGCCATTCAAGATTATCGAAAAGGTAATAGGTAGAACTGGTTTTATCGAAAAACACCGGCCAGTTTGCATTGAATATATATTGAATACCGCCTTTTACAGCATCCGTAATGCCAGGCTGGCCTTCCGATTGTAGTAAAATTGCGGGTGTATTACTTACAAAAATGGTGGGGGGATCATTCTTTACACTTACAGACTGCGTGGCATTTTGTTTTTTGGGGGTACATGCCACGATTCTTTCCATTGAAACATTTACGGTTTTGGTAACATCCAGAAAACCTCTGACAGTTTGACCCATTGTGGCGGCTGTAGCCTCATCCATTCCCGGAAAATGGACGCCGGTAATATTCATGTTGAAGATGCTGACCATATGATTGTATGTATCAACATTTGTGGTCGCATTAATATAAACTACTCCAACTACCTGTTTGCCCTGATATGGCGTTAATGAAAATGCCATTCTGAAATCTATATTCTCATAGTTCACCCAGTCCGCAACCTGAGGAGTGTAAATGATGAGTACTGAACCATTATTCGTTAACTGTCGGGGCCATCCCGGGTCCTGCGCAGGAACTTCAAACGAACTGATAATTAATAACAAGAAAGGATAAAATAAATTCTTCATAAAAACTTTTTCTATGAATTAATAAATAGAATCCAATGTCTGAAACATAATATAATGGAATATGAAGTTAATAATGATCTGTTGGAATTATTCCGATCAGCAGGAGTTAACAGTTAAATTCAGTTGGCTACAGACTACAGGAGAGTGAAAGTTAATATTACACCGTAATGCGATTTTAATTTAATGAATTAAAATAACGAAGCCCTTTCTGAATTCCATCGCCTTGGTTGTAGTGTTCCGATAAGTGGCCATCCAGACAAATGTTCCATTGTCGGCGGGCATACCGTTATAGGTTCCGTTCCATCCGTGGCCGAAATCTGAAGTTTGGTAAACCAGTTTGCCAAACCGATCGTAAATACGCATAAGATATTCTGTCATATCACAGGGATGTAATGGTCTAAACGTATCGTTTACTCCATCATTATTGGGAGTAAAAGCATTTGGAAGGGTAAGTTCACAGGTGCAAGTTCTGCGGGTGATATGGACGGCAGCTGTATCGTATCCACATCCATTCATCGCGATTACCTGGTAAATCCCCGAATCACCGACGACGTACGAAGATGCGGCACTTCCATCCTGCCATGCAAATTCGTTGGCGTTTGTTTTCACATGCAAAACAAATTCTTCTCCAATACAAAGCGTTGTATCCCGGCCGATATAAAGATTAAGACTATCATTAAATGCAACGTTGAGGCTGTCTTTATAAATACATTGCCCAACCTGTGCTATTACACTGTATTTACCGGGTTCATATACATAGTAGGTAGACTGCTTAGTCTGATCCTGATCATCACGTTGTGGTGGATCAGCCACCCAATTGTATGTACCAATTCCGAAATCAGCATCCAGAACCAAGGTGCTGCCTTTGCAAATAGCAGTATCATGAAAATCAAGATTCTTGTCACCACGGTACATAACCTCTACGGTATCTACTACATCGCACTGACTGGCTACCGTTACAAAGGCCCAATAATCTCCGGGATTATTAATTTGTATTGTTTGCGTTTGTTCTTTTGTATTCCACATATATGCAGATGCCCCCGTAACATTGGCTGTTAGTTGATAAATTTCTTTCGGGCACAAAAGTGTATCCGGACCCAAAGAAAATGGAGGTGCAACATAATTTGAATATGTAATATTTGCGGTATCCGCAAAAGTTCCGCATCCCGGCACCCCTACCGTTGCGATATATTGACCTCCCGGAGCCTGCGTAACCAATTGTCCATTCGTTGCTCCGGGAATCACCGAACCATTGAGCTCCCAGGTATAGTTCCCATTCTGCGTCGCTGCATTCAGCGTTAATACCTCACCAGCGCACATCACATGATCGTCTCCTAATTTTATATCAGGCAAATCACTAAAAAAAATACCAATTGAATCTGTAACTGCACATCCGTTAATCTCCACCGTATACAGTCCTGTTTTGGTTACTTTGAGAATCGGAGTTGTGGTGAGACTGTCATCATTCCACAAATAATCGGCACCGGGAATAGAGGGTGCCTTGATGGTTGTATCTCCTTTTGCACACAAATAAATATCCGGGCCAAAATTATAGTTTACCGGCGTTATAATATGGATCGTGTCTTTTAGCAGGCTGGTATCACCGCTTAAAATCACTGTTAATGAAACAGGGTATACGCCTGTTGCAGCATATAAATGCGAAGGTGTTTGAATACTGGAAGTATTATAAAAGCCGGATGCCGGATCCCCAAAATTCCAAATTATTTTGTCAGGAAAACCTATACTATCGAAGAGATTTGAACCGAATTCGATTTTATAGTTTACGCAGGTCGAGTTATACTCGATAGTATCTTTCTGGGCCATTCCCGCAAAAAAAGAAAAGCAGGTACCCATCATAGTTAGTAAATAATATTTTAAGAATTTACTCAATGGGCGGCTTTTATCATTGTTCTAACCTGCTGGGTTGTTCCGTTTTGTAATCGCGCATAATAAACACCTGCGGCAAGTCCTTCGCCATAAAAGGTGGTCGTGTATTCACCTGCTGTATAGTCAGCGCTAACCGGCACTGCAACCAGTTTCCCCGATACATCAAAAATCTGCACCATTGTATATCCACCTGCAGTTTTAAATGTTAAGATGGTTGAACTGACAAAAGGATTTGGATCGTTGCGAATAAGTTTATCTCCAAGAATATCAACCACTGGCATGTTACATGCTGTTGTTTCAACAAGCGGCAGGTATTGGTAATTCTTGTATAACATCGTAGTAATGTCAGTAGGATTCACACAGAACCAGTCACGTAACACTGACGCGTATACCGACCTGAAATCGTATTGCATGGGAAGCACTGAATTGGAATTGAGCGATGAAGGCAGGTCCGGAGGATTTCCAAGAACACCCTGCTTTACAGGCTCGCCAAAAATAAATACCGGTTGCGCGGCGCCGTGATCGGTACCAAGGCTTCCATTCGAAATAATCCTTCTCCCGAATTCCGAAAATGTCATTCCGATCACCCGCTTTGCAAGTCCGAGTTGAGTGAGATCGGTCTGGAATGCGGAGATCGCATCAGAAACATTTTTTAACAACACTGCATGATTTCCCGTTGATGTGTTTCCCGCCTGTACCTGTCCGCCATGCGTATCAAAACCACCGATACTAACCATGTACACTTTTGTTTTCAATCCGCCTGATATTAATTTTGCAACAGTTTTTAGTTGCGCCGCGAGATCATTATTTGCCGGGTAAGAAGCCTGTGAACCGGCTTTCGCCGCAGCACTCACGATTACATCTGCATATTTGTTTGTTTGGCGCGCAACAGTTCTCAAATAAGTTAATTCGGTGCCCATGGGCGAATCCGGTACAGGATCTGTAGTTGCACTGATAAGATTATAAAAATTTATGTCCTCTGGCACAGCCATCGCGGTGAATCCACCGGGGCCCATAAAATTTTCTGATAAAACGGATCCGATTTGAATGGCAAGTGGATCAGGCATTGTTGCATTTGGATAACCGATGGGAAAATTTTCGTAAGTCGTACTTAAAAAACGACCTGTCCATCCTGTTGTCAGGTACTGATCTGAATCCGCTCCGGTAAGCCAGATATCGGCGGAACGAAAATGAGATTCATCCGGTTCGGGATAACCAACTGAATATAAAATTGCAAGCTGATCGTTATTATACATCTGTTGCATTCCTGCCATGGACGGATGTAATCCGGCTTTTGAATATCCACTCAGCGGAAGAATTTTATCTTCAGATATCGCTATATTTTTTCGAAGATTAAGATAATCGCCATAGTTTACGATTGGTACTACTGTATTTAATCCGTCATTTCCGCCGGAAAGTTGGATGATTACGAAAACGTGGTCGTTATCAGCTGCTCCGGCAAGGCTTTCAAAAAAACCTGCGGCGCCAAATGCCTTTACCGTAAACCCATTCACCAGTGACGGAAACATGGCAGTTGCCGGAATCATATTTTTCAGAAAATGACGTCTTTTCATATTATTGGATTCGGTTTATGAAAGATGATATTCCGGTAGATTCATTAAATATTTATATAAGGTTTGCAGCCTCGTGAATACCGGTCCTCTTGCTACCGGATCTGACGGGTTTGATAAATAAGTGGTCCAGGCTGCTGTCCAGTATGCATCCGTGCCAAGGCCGTCAAGTAATATTGTTTGTTTCAGATTAGCAATTGTGTCTGCCGCAAGTGGTACCCGATATAAAATGTCGAGTGATTCGCTGATAAGTAAATTAGGATCTGCAGGATTTGACAGCGAAGCTGCAAATGTGACCGGATCGATCAGGAGTGGTACCATATTCATCATATCTCCCGTCGTAATCATCTGGTCGGTGAATGCGTTACGTTCTGTGTATGTAACAGAATTTATCCAAAGCTCGTGATAAGCGGTACCCTCATAATAGGCATACCATCCGGCTACTTCAGGAATGCGCAGGATTTCCTGTTGGAGTAATGCAGTAGTTTGCAAAATCATTTCCCACGCACTATAACTGGAGCCATAATCCGAAGAGTCCGGCATTTTTACCTGGAATTCACGTATCAGTCCCAACACAAAATCCAATGGGCTCTTGATCAGACAAGCACTGGAATAGGCCATATTAAAAAAATGGTCACTCTTGAAAAGAACAGCCATCACTGTTGTAATATCATAACCACTATTACGGAAAACCTGCGCAAGTGGCTCAATAATATTCATTTCAATATTATCGTCGATAACGTAATAAACAAAAAACCGATAAATTTCTCTGCAGATAAATTTGGCCGATTCCTGCGTAGCGAAAATCATGTTCAGCAAATCATCCAGTTCACCTGCACCAGCTGATCCTGATCTGCCTGTAATAATTGTACTCCCATAAAAATTTGAGAAAGCTTTATTCTGATCGTCGTGATCAGCAACGTTAAAAACATAGTTGAAATAACTATCGACAGAGTGACCTGTAAGAACCCGTGCAGCCGCTACAACATCATCCTGGGTATAGAGTGATGCAGGGCCTTTTCCAACGGTATATAATTCCTGCAGTTCTCTGCCATAATTTTCATTCGGAGCAGTTTTTTTATTCGTATTGCCATTGAGGTAACAAAGCATTGCGGGGCTAAGCGTCATGGCTTTCACCAATTGCTTAAAATTCCCGAGTGCATTTGAACGAAGTATAAGATAATAATCATACCATGGTCTTGCTGGTATATCTGTGATATGCAATAATGAATCGACTGCAAAATGATTGTGCCAAAAAAGTGTAAGTTTTTCATGAATGCTCCTGTTTTCATTCAGCATCTGACCAATCCACCAGCATTTCAATGAATCCAGGCGGTTTGTATTCATAACCGTATCAGGAAAGTCTACACCAGTATTGATCCATGTGTCCCAGGCTGCTACTCCTGTAGGATCTGTATATCCGTTGGAACTATAAGAATTCAGTGGAACTGTTGAAGGTGCAGCGGTTGGTGTCAACAACTGATCTACCGCATCAGACATCGATAGAGAAAGAAAATAATTCAGATCGTCAACCTTAACTCCAAACAAGGTTCTTTTGAGGAGGTGCGCGACTTCTGTAGCGGTCCACTCTCCGGAGTATTCATCAAGACCATCTGCATAGGCAATACTCTTAATTGCAGTTTTACCCTGCCGGGTGAGCGCGGGTGATTCCATGTTTTGGTTGTTTATTAGGTATTGGATGAACGTGTTTGAAATAGCAATTAGTGTTCCAAAAACAGGCTAATTTTGCATTCTACAAACATAAATTATGGATTTCCGGATCGAAAAAGATACAATGGGTGAAGTAAAAGTACCGGTGAACGCGTATTACGGAGCTCAAACACAAAGAAGCATTGACAATTTTAAAATCGCGCAGGACAGAGATCGCATGCCACTTGAAATTATCAGGGCATTCGCCTACCTTAAAAAAGCAGCCGCCCTGACTAATCTCGACGCCACCATTCTTTCTAAAGATAAATCTGATCTGATCGGGAAAGTTTGCGAGGAAATCCTGGAAGGCAGGCTGGATGCGTATTTCCCATTAGTCGTATGGCAAACGGGAAGCGGCACCCAGAGTAATATGAATGTAAACGAAGTAATTGCTTATAGGGGTCATGTGATAAACGGGGGAAGCCTGACAGATAAAGAAAAAATACTTCATCCAAATGACGATGTCAATAAATCACAATCTTCCAATGATACTTTTCCCACGGCTATGCATATTGCGGCGTATAAAATACTCGTAGATATTACGATCCCTGGTATCGAAAAACTACGAGACGAGCTGGAGGTTAAATCGAAGGAATTTATGGATGTGGTGAAAATCGGCCGCACGCATTTTATGGATGCAACACCTTTAACCGTCGGCCAGGAATTCAGCGGTTATGTATCCCAGTTAAGTCATGGATTAAAATCACTAAAAAATACGCTTCCGCATTTGTCTGAATTGGCTCTGGGTGGTACAGCAGTAGGAACCGGTATCAATACGCCCGCAAATTATTCAAAAAATGTGGCTGCCCATATCGCAAAACTTACAGGGCTTCCTTTTGTGACTGCAGAAAATAAATTTGAATCCCTGGCTGCTCACGATGCCATTGTTGAAACCCATGGTGCATTAAAAACAATTGCCGTAAGCTTAATGAAAATTGCAAACGATATACGAATGCTTGCTTCGGGTCCCAGGAGTGGTATTGGTGAATTATTTATCCCGGATAATGAACCTGGTTCTTCCATTATGCCCGGGAAAGTAAATCCAACACAGTGCGAAGCGCTTACGATGATCTGTGCGCAAGTGTTAGGAAATGATGTAGCTATAAATATTGGGGGAGCCCTGGGTCAATTTGAATTGAATGTTTTTAAACCCGTGATTATTTATAATTTTCTTCATAGTGCCCGGTTAATTGGAGACGGATGTGTGAGCTTCAATGATAAATGTGCGGTTGGGATTAAACCGATAAAGGAAAATATTAAAAAACACGTAAACAATTCTCTCATGCTGGTTACTGCCCTCAATACTAAAATCGGTTACTATAAATCTGCAGAAATCGCACAGAAAGCTTTGAAGGAAGGAACCACGTTAAAAGAAATGGCCGTCAAACTTGGATACGTTACACCCGAGCAATTTGATGAATGGGTGGATCCTTTGAAGATGGTGGGGAAGATCGATTAAGGGGTTACGGGTTATGAGTTATGGGTTATGGGTTATGGGTTCAATAAACTCATCTTCCATTACTTATAATCCATAATTATTTAATGACTAATATTTTCTGAGTAATAACCAATCCGCCATTTCCATCGAGCATTTTGAATATATACAAACCGGGAGGAATATTTTCAAGCCTTACCATAAAATGATTGCTGCTGAAACTTTCGGTTAAAAGAATTCTCCCCGAAACATCGTATAATGTTACAAGGAATGGCTGATGCAAAAGATCGCGACACAGCACTTCAAGATGATCCGTCGCCGGATTTGGGAAAACTATTGTTGTATTTATTTTTTCCTGTTTAGGAAGCGGTTGAGCGGGGATTAAAGGAAGTGTTTGTAAAAACACCATCCTGAGAATATGCCCTGGAGTTTTTGTTGCTACCTGACTACCTGTAAAACCGCCTGTTGGCCCGGAAGTGGAACCACTGCTGTCAATAGCCAGAAATAAGGTATCACCCGTTGGTGCAATTGCCAGGTCACGTATTCTGTACTCATGTAAGTAAGGTATCGTATCAGTAATTTGTGCGGTGCTGGAACTGTCAACACCTGACCCGTCTGCCTTGAGCTTGAGTCTGTACATTCCAAGTTTTAACGATGTTACCAGCAGAGAATTTGTCCACCCCGGAATATATACCTGATCATAGTAGTCAATGCTCGACGGCGCAATCGTTGGCCAGGTATAGTTGGAAGCACTACTCGATGGAATACTACTGCCGTTCACGTTAAAGAAAGAAAACATGGGTTCCTTTACATTGTTTGCGGCACAGAAACTGTGTTCGTTGTGAACGACTTGGTTGGCCAGTTTATCGTTATTGGGATTGGCATCGGTGTCATTGTAATTATCGTCACACATACCGGCTACTTTAGGCCAGCCATAGTTATTACCAGCTGTGATAATGTTTACTTCATCATCGGACTTATCGCCGTGTTCAGAATTATACAAAATATATTGAGATCCAACATGTGCCCAAACCAAACCTTGCGCGTTCCGGTGTCCGAATGAATAAACAGCATTAACTTTTCCAGACACCGAATTCACAATCGGGTTATCATTTGGAATCCAGGGACTATATGCACCGTCGTCAATATCACCGTCGTCTTCTGTGTTAAGCCGTAACACTTTCCCTTCATAAATGTCTTTATCCTGCGCATTATTGGTTCTGAATCCATTATTAAATTGTCCCGCCCCCTGATCACCAATAGTGTAGTAAAGATGATACTTTCCATCGCTTTCCGGAACGGGACTTACTTTGAGTCTGCCCGAATTATGATCATTACTGCCCATTAATCCGTCGATCACGACCGTTGGTGTGCCCAAAGTATGAGTAGCCGTGTTATATGTATATCGGAGAATTTTCGTTTTAAAGTAGCAAGGCTGATTGGTTACAGATCCGGCGCCTGCACAAGCACTGTTATTGGGCGTACCACTGGTCCCATATACGTCGTACACCAACGCCAGATAAACATATGGTTTTCCGGAAAGCAAAAGTGGGTGAAGAGCCATTCCCATCAGTCCGCCCTGAGGTGCAGGATATCCATTCGGCATACTATAGTAATCGAACGTAGCGAGATTACTTAAGTCTAACAAAATCCGGTTTCCTTTATTACCGGGATGAATTTTCCAAACTCGATATCGATGCGCTTCTGTTATCCAGAGTGAATCATCCGGACCATAAGTGATTTCCCAGGGAAAACTCAATCCTTTGTTATGAGATGGAATATCGTAGAGCGGATAGAGGGTATCTATTTTGAAAAACTGGCCATTATATGAAACAGTCTGACATTCTCCGATAACAGACAAAAGAATGCATGAAAGCACCAGGAGGAACTTTTTCATCGGTATCGGATTTGATGATCAGTAAGTGCTGACCATCAATAAACATACGAAAATCCGCCACTTTATGAAATAGAAAAACCAC
>DATHPV010000665.1:0-5145 GCA_035483495.1 Puia sp. | reverse complement strand
TGGAAGGTTATGTAATCCGTTATGAACCGAACGCTTTTGCAACCGAAACCGCTTCGCTCTCAATGAGAGAAGAACAAAAACGGAAAATACGCATTGCAGCCGGGGCATTTCAGGCTATGGGAATATTAAAAGGTCTTTTTAATGTTTTCAAATACCCTGCTTTGTCATTCCAGTATATATCCCACCGTGTTCTCCGATGGACTTTATGCCCATTATGTCTGGTAATCTGTTTCGTCTCCAATGCTTTCCTGGTTTACAGTAATTCTGTGAAATATTACCTGGTAATTTTCCTACTCCAAATCGTATTTTATGCACTTGGGGGGATTGGATGGATTTTTGCCGGCAGAGATCTTAAAATCAAAGCTATTTATATACCGTATTACTTCTTATTCATGAATTTATCAGTATTTATAGGCTTTTACAGGTTTATCCGGAAAAAGCAGACAGTAATTTGGGAAAAAGCATCAAGGGCTTAAAAATGCTTAATAACATATATGTTAATATAGCCAATCCAAAAAAAGCTTGTTCAATATTTGGATCTTAGGAAAAAATACCTATTTTTATCGTAGAATTTCTATTTATCCGTTCAATACCTCTGAAACCTTTAGTCCCATACAATTAGGCTATATTCAGCCATTTATCCTTGAAATCCCCAAAGCGGATTTTTTACTTATTAATACAGATTGCAAGCCATAGCACTGGTTAATCCTTGGGTTCCAATACCTATTGTTCAGCCATTTCTAATAAATTCCAACCTACTGAGGAACAGAGTCTAGCTAAATTAATGACCTCTGACCATGAAAAAGCAAATTCTTGCAGTAGATGATAGTAAGGCGATTAGATTTTTACTTCAAACTGTACTTGGCAAAAAATATCATGTTATTACTATGCCTGATGGGTGTTCGGCCATGCATTGGTTGTCAAAAAGCAATTTTCCGCATTTGATTATAGCTGATCCCCAACTACCTGACTTGGAAAACTGGGAACTAATACAACAACTTGAATCGAGTGGTATTTATAAAAATATTCCTCTTATGGTGTTGTCAGGTCTTGGATTAGAAGAAACCGAAAAGAAATGTCAAGAATACCGAGTGCGAAATTTTTTCTTAAAACCATTTAATCCTGTTGACCTGGTAAACACAGTATATCAATTAATCGAGAATAAATCTTTCGATACTTACTATCCTATGAAAGCTGTTTAACCGGCAGTAATTTATTTGTGAGAATTAAACCTTAACCTAAACCCGTCTATGGACTTTACATTTTTACCCAAAACAACTTACAGAAGTAAGGCTTTTGTGAGATTTAAAATTAGTGTTAAAGAAGAAACCCTAAGCAGTTCAATAATTCAATCTGGATTTTATTATGTTGGAAAAAATCCGGCCAATATTGAAAAACTTGTAAAATTTTTCAAAAGAGGTTATGCATCTGATAATATTGATAATGTTCGCTCCGAATTAAAACGGTCAATACAACAGGAAAAGAATATTCTTCCGGAAGTCATCGTCTGTGAATCAACTTTTGATTTCCTGGCAATAAAAAGCCTTGTACATTTCCTAAACGAACATCCTCCTTTTGCCTGTATACCTTTTATTATAGATTCAACACATCTTTGCGACATGGAGATGGAACTTTATAAAAAGCATATGCTTGCTGATGATATTCTGCAAATTGAGAAAGCTGAACAAACTGGGCTAATCGGTAAAGTTCGCTTTTTGAATAAGGTGAAGTCAAAAGGCGTTGAAATGAAAACGAAACTTAAAGAACATGAGTCAAGCGTAGTTCTTACCAATAATTTTGATACCTTTCTGAAACGCAGTTTTGATATTTTGGTTTCTTTTACGGCTCTTTTTTTCTTATCCCCTCTGTTTCTCCTGATTGCACTATTGATACGTTTAGAATCAAGGGGGCCGATTTTTTATATTTCCAAAAGAGCGGGACGCGGATATAACATATTTAATTTCTATAAATTCAGGACGATGTTTTGCGGCGCTGATCGACAAATAGATGAACTTTCCCACTTGAATCAATATGCAGAATCCGATATTAAAAAGCCCTTCTTTTTCAAAATAAGCAATGACCCTCGTGTTACCAGAATTGGGACCTTTCTTAGAAAAACAAGTTTGGATGAACTGCCCCAGTTGCTGAATGTATTAATAGGCGATATGTCGTTGGTTGGAAACCGCCCACTGCCTTTATACGAAGCTGCCACTTTAACTACAGATGAATGTGCCCAACGCTTTTTGGCACCAGCCGGGATGACTGGACTCTGGCAGATCAAAAAAAGAGGACGCGAGGAAATGACAATAGAAGAAAGGATAAGCCTCGATATAGATTATGCCAAAAAGTATAATTTTATGTATGATTTATGGATAATGGCGAATACTCCTTCAGCAATAATCCAGAAAACGAGTGTATAATTTAATTTTCCTTTCACAGTCCGCAATAAGACTATTATTTTGTCCCTTTGAGACTCATCTCATTGCAGTTTGAATCCGAATTGGCGCAAATGAATAATAAGTTAATGGGGCTAGAAACGCCAAAAAACGCCTCTGTTTTAATCACAGGGGGTTTTTTGTATATTTGGTTTTTTTTTGTTATATTGTAGTGTTGCGTAACTATATAAACTCCTTATCCAGTAGACTATGAGGCTTTTTTACCTAGTTCTACTTATAGTGGTTTTCCATCCTGCCAGCGCGAAAGCGCAAGGCAGATTGACGCCGTTTCCAGACAATGGATCAACGGCTACGATAAAGTTTTATCCAAATCCGGCCGTTTCCTTTATCACTTTTGAAGACGCCCTCAAGAAATACGACAAAAACTATACTATTCAGCTATTTAATTTCCTTGGAAAAAAAGTATTTGAATTTAGCCTGAGTGATCAAAAAAACGTCGTGAATGTTTCGGATTTTTTTAGGGGCATTTATATCTTCCAACTCAGGGATCCAACTGGTAAAATTGTAGAAAGCGGTAAATTCCAGGTCACCAAATAGTTTAATCACTCACTTCAACGATTAGAAACTTAAGGTAATGTGTATTTTCCATGCCCCAAATAATAGGGTGGTCAGGAGATTGTGTCTGGAATAACACCTGCCTAATTTTTTTTCCCGCGTCTTTTGCAGCAGACCGGATGGTATCCAAAAACGCCTGGGGAGAAACAAGATTTGTACAGGATGAAGTGACCAAAAATCCTCCGGATCTTAATAATTTCATCCCTCGGAGATTAATTTCTTTGTACCCACCCAAAGCTTTTGATATATTGTCTCTGCTTTTAGTAAACGCAGGTGGATCAAGCATTACTACATCGAATTTCTTAGGCTCCTTACTCCATTTTTTTAATATATCAAATGCGTTCAGTGTTTCGAATCGGACTTTTTCCTCAAGGCCATTTAATTTCGCGTTTCGCGATGCCAGGGCGACCGCATTTTCGGAAATATCGAGTCCAAGCACTGACTTTGCACCGTAATGTCCCGCATGAATTTCAAAGCTGCCAGTATAACAGAATGCACCAAGAACTTCGGCATCTTTTACAATATTCTGAATTGCAAGACGATTATCCTGCTGATCCAGGAAGTAGCCGGTTTTCTGCCCGTTTTCTAAATCAGCTTCAAAAAGGAGTCCGTTCTCTTTAATGATAATCTTTGTTTTAAAGGATTTTGATAAAAAGCCCTTTTGCTGAACCATCCCTTCCAATTCCCTTACCGGTACGTCATTACGTTCATAAATTTTTTCTGTTCGAAAGATCTCCCGAATTGAATTCACGATAGCGGATTTCCAAATATCCATGCCCAGGGCCAGCGTTTGAATTACAAAATGATCCCCAAATTTGTCAATGATAAGGGCGGGCAACCCATCTGCTTCTCCAAAAACAAGCCGACAGTTTTCAGTATATCCCAGCTTCTTACGATATTCCCAGGATGCCCCAATTCGTTTCAGGAAAAACCGATCATCGATGATTTCATCTTCGTTTCTGGTAAGTAAACGGATTGCAATTTGCGACTTCGAATTGAAAAATCCTTTGCCAATAAATTTTTTGTCGCTGTTAAAAACCGTCACAATATCACCTGGTTTTACCGTTTCCTCAGTCTCGGCAATTTCATTTCCAAAAATCCAGGGATGGCCTTGTTCGATACGTAACCCAATTCTTTTCTTCAATATTACCGGAATCATCGGGCAAAATTAACGGACAGGTGCCAGTAATGGAGACAATTTGTCTCGAAAACAGCAGTTGGCAAAATAATTGACAAGCTTAACTTTGCCAGAATTCCCAGAATATGAAGAATAAGACAAACAATCAAATCGATGAAAACAGCATTGACTCTGTAAATAACAGAGAATCAATGGTTGATATTAATACTGATGAAAATGTAGCTGGTACAGTAAATTTGGAACAGGATCTCGACGAAGACGAAGTAGTTGATAAACTGAAAGTCGAATTGCAGGACCAAAAGGATAAATACTTACGGCTTTTGGCCGAATTCGACAATTATAAACGTAGGAGTTCGAGGGAAAGAATTGAACTTAGCCAAACTGCCGGCAGAGAAATCATTGTTTCTTTGCTGGATGTACTGGATGACAGTGAAAGAGCTGAAAAACAGTTGAAACAGGAGAAAAATACTGGTGATTTAAGCGGTGTTCAACTTGTTTTTAACAAACTCAGGAGTATTCTCCAGAATCGCGGACTGAAGCCTATGGATAGTTTGGGCTTGGAGTTCGATGTGGAAAAACACGAAGCAATTAGTGAAGTACCGGCTCCCTCACCAGACCTGAAGGGAAAAGTAGTTGCTGAAGTAGTTAAGGGGTATTACTTAAATGATAAAATTATCCGCTTCGCGAAAGTGATCGTTGGAAAATGAATTAAATCTGAATGAAACGAGATTATTACGAAATACTTGGCGTTACGAAGTCATCTACATCAGATGAAATAAAAAAGTCCTATCGCAAGGTAGCAATGCAATATCATCCTGATCGAAATACGGGTGACAAAGCCGCGGAAGAGAAATTTAAAGAGGCAGCTGAAGCCTACGAAGTTTTAAGTGATTCGGACAAACGGGCTCAATATGATCGTTTTGGTCATGCTGCTGTTAACAACGGCAGAACTGGGTTCAATGGCGGTGGTATGAACATGGACGACATCTTTAGCCA
>DATHPV010000664.1:0-5553 GCA_035483495.1 Puia sp. | reverse complement strand
GAAATATACGCGCGGCATTCCGGGTGTACTCGGAAGTACTTTAACTTATAATAAAATTTTTGCCAGTATATCCGATATCATTAAAGTACCTCCAATCGGAACTGTTTATTATGATTTTTTTGGCGGAAAAACATCGGGAGTACAACCCTATCCATTTCTGAATATAGCGCCTGGTAATGAAACCTACTACTATAATAAATATGCATTCAGTTTAATGAACAAATATGAATACCTGCATGATCAGTTCCTGGGTGTCAATTTCGAACACAATATTGGTAGTGGGATTTTTCGTTTTACCGGAATTACAAGAAAACTAAAATGGAGACAGTTTTATACTGTCAAATTACTTTGGGGGCATCTCTCGCCTGAAAATACAGTCTACAATAACAATGCTGATTATCAATTCAGATCGTTGGATGGCAGAACCTATATGGAAGTGGGCACGGGCGTAGATAATATTTTTAAATTCTGCAGGGTGGATTTTATCTGGCATGTTTTACCTGATGGTCAGAATTTATCCTACCAGCAAAAATTTGGTGTATTCGGAAGTTTCAGATTTTCGTTTTAATTTGAAGTGCACGTCTTCTCAGATTACCCATTTTTTAAGGCTGGTCAAGTCTCATCTTTTTCAAAATATCCTTGAAAGCAGGATCACTTTTCAACGGAAGAAATACAGGATCTACTTTTATAAAATACATAAATATTTCTCTATCAGAAAGGGACTTTTGCAACTCACTAATTGCAAGATTGTACTCATGAAGGGCGGAGTAAACCATCGCAATATGATAATGTGCTTTAAAATCAGTTTCTTCTAATGTCTTATTGAGTTGCTGAGTTGCCAATAAAAAATTCCCGGATACGGCATTTATATAAGGCGTAAGCGTATTCTGATAAACCTGGTTTGTTATATTTCCTTTTGGATCAAGTTGCTTTGCCAGTTCGATGGCTTCTCCGAATCCCTTTTTTTCCACAAGCACATAAGCGAGATAGGCTTTGCCAAGTGGATAATGCGAATTGATTATAATTGTTTTCCTGAATTGTGCCTCTGCTGAATCATATTTACCGGCGAAATAATAATTTCTGCCTAATATCCAATTCACGGAAACAGATGATGGGTCAAGCGCTAACGCCTTTTTTATTTCTTCAATTCCCTCTTCGGTATTTTCTCCTGTATATTGCAAAAGGTTCCCGTAAAAAATATGCGCGTACGAATATCTTGGGTCAAGTTTGATCGCTTTTTCAAGCGTAAGTTTTGACTGTTTCCAATTGTAATCATAAGCAGACTGAATAAATCCAAGAGTTGTTATTGCCGGAACGAGTGTACTATCAAGCGAAAGAGCCTTGTTCACATAATCTTTCGCGATAGGAATTGCATCGTGTTGTGATAAACCTATCTGATTAAAAGTATACAAATCTGCCAGACCCGCATAAGCCAGTCCATATTCGGGATCAATATTAATGGCCCTTTTATAATTTGCTTCGGCACTATCAAATGTCTCACGTGTTCGGCCATCCCAAAAGTATCTTCCTTTAAGATAATAGTTGTAGGCATCAACGTTATCCGTGTATTGCTTTTTTATATCATTTTGATCAGCCTGTGTTAAATGAGCCGATAAGGAATTAGCGATTTTTTCTGCTACTTCATTCTGCAAGGTTAAAACGTCGCCCCAGCTTCTATTGTCATCGGTATGCCAAATAGTTTTGCCAGTATTAACATCCGTCAGGTCTGCTATAATTTGAATTTTATTTCCTTGTTTTTGAATAGTTCCGGTAAGAATAGCCGCTACTCCCAGTTCATTGGCAATGTCGATGATACTCCGTGTAAAATTTTTATACATTTTCACTCTTGCCCAGCCCGGAACTTCAGTCAGGCCGGATAACTTCGAGAGCTTATCAATGACATCGATGGTAAAACCATCATTAATATATTCATTACCTTTTTCAGAGGAAATTGTCTCAAAGGGAAGTACTGCTATTGATTTTTCCTTCCCTGTAAAACCGGGTTTTTTTATAAAGAAAAAGAATGCAATGATTCCAATTAACACAACCAGTATTCCCCATAATATTCTTGATTTAAAAGTTTTGCCTTCTTTTAATTTACCTTCTATTTTATTTTTATCCGGCACGCTGAACCCTTCATTGGCAAGGGCGAAAATCTCCATCGGGTCATCTACATTTTTAAAATGAAACCGTCCAATGGATACTGCTTTAAATTCCTGGTGATTTTTTATTTTACTGTTAATTTCCGAAGAAAAAAGAACAGCATTTGCTACGCCGAGTGACTGGATACGGGACGCAACGTTTACGCCGTCGCCAAATACCTTACCATCTTCAAAACAAATTTCTCCAACGTGCAATCCTATACGAAGAGGAACTTTTGGATCTTTTTGCAACAATTGTTGCATGTTGATGGCACACTTCAGAGCTTGGGTTGCGCTGCTGAATGTGCAGAGACTACCATCGCCGTAATCATTTAGAATTTCTCCCTGAAAGTTTGATACTGTTTCTTTCAATACAGATGAATACCTCCTGTTAACCAATATGGCAGCTTGTTCGTCCTTCTGCATGATAGCAGTGGAACCAATAATATCGGTAAAAAGAATGGCTGCTAGCCTGCGTTGTTGTTCCATTTCAGGTACCCAAATGTAACGAGTATCGCATTGGAATATGGTTATTGGTATGTAATCCGTCAGAATGTAAACGTATTAGGGATACCTTCCAATGAGATGATTGTTTACGATTATCCATTTCAATTTGGCGGGATCTATGACACCCTCATTTGCATATACGATCTTCCCGCCGGGCTCAACCAGCAATGTATATGGTAAAACCCCTTTCCAGGTTTGACCAGTTTGTCTTATCAATTCATTTTTATCGTGGATCTTTAAAAGATAATTTGAATTTGACGCCTGTTCTGACTTAAGAAATCTAAGCGTTATGTCCTTGTCGTCAGAACTGTCTATACAAATACTGATAAATTCAAAATCACGGTCCCTGTACATCCGGTTTATTGTTACAAATTCCTTAAATTCTTTTACGCAAGCAGCAGATCGTGGCGTCCAATAATGTATTAGTCGCAGTTTATCTGATGGATTTTTAATCAGATTTACCAAACTGTCTAACCGGATGATTTCCAGGTTCACGGGCTCCTTCGCCCACGCATTGCGTACCTGCTCCACGAGATCTTTTTTTTCTGACCATTTAACGGAGCATCCAAATACCTTGGTCGTTTTTACAGGTACTACCTGATTATTTAATACTGCGTCAATAGCATTTCTGGCATCAGTACTTTTTGGCGTTTTGAACGGACTTTCCATATCATCCACACGTCCTTCGTAACATAATTTTCTTTTTTTATCAAATACGAAAACGTGGGGTGTTGCAACGGGTCCGTATGCACTGGAAACAATCTCCTTATCTCCATCGTACAAATATGGAAAGTTGAATTTCTTTTCCGTAGCTCTTATTTTCATTTCTTCATAGGAATCTCCGATATCTGAGAAATCAAGTTCATCCAAACGAAGACAAGTGGGATCATTCGGCATGATGGCAACAACTACCACATTTTTTTTTGCATAGTCTGAAGTCAGTTTAATGAGCCGGTCCTCATAAGCCTGAGCCGTCGGACAATGATTACACGTGAATACAACCACAAGCACTTCAGCATTCTTAAAAGAAGAAAGACTATAAAACTTCCCGTCTACACTTTTAAGATTGAAATCAGGTGCGTCAGCACCAATCGCCAAAGTCTTATGGTCAGAAAAAGAATGATGTATAAAGGCGGTATTGAATAGAAAAACAAAAACAGTCAATATGGCTAATGAAGATCTCATTACAGTTATTTAGAACAGATGATTTTTTCCTGGCAGATTTTTATTTTAATCGGTTACATTTAACTTTAATAAAAAAGGATTGTTTGCATTGATACGAAAGCATATAACTTCAGCTAAGTGACGACTCCCATGCAAACTTACTTCGCACTTTTGGTATTACTAATGTTTTCTTTACCGGTCAGCGTCCGATCACAACAATCTACGGATACACTTACAATTTATTTTAGGTCAGGCAAATTTATTTTGGATCCCAGGGAACAACAGAAGTTATTGGCGGTTTTAAATAACAATAAAAATATTCTCCAGATCAAAAGTATTTCCGGGTATACGGATTCAGTGGGTACGATTCAGGATAATCTGTTGCTGGCGCAGAAGCGAAATGAAACTGTGATTGACTTTCTAAAGCAGCGCAATCTTCTGACGGATACTTGCAATATTTTTACTTATGGTGAAGAAAACTCAGTTAGCCTCGATAGCCTTTCATTAAACAGGAGGGTTGAAATTCTCTATTCGTTTATAAAAATGCCAACAGGAGGTTCTGATACCAGTAAATTTAAAATAGTAAGGCAGCTGGTGTTAGAGAATTTATATTTCAGAGCCAATGAACCCATTCTTGAACCTTCTTCTTTGCCCTATTTGGATCAGGTCGCAGATTTATTAAAAAAGGACACAAGTGACATTTTTGAAATAAAAGGTCATGTGAACTGGAATCCACTCCTGCCCCCTGTGGGGGATCCTGGATATAAAATAAAAATGGAGCAGTTATCTTCGGATAGGGCGCATGTTATTTTTGATATTCTGGCAGATAAAGGTATCCCGCCGGCAAGAATGTTCTGGAAGGGCATGGGTAATACGGAAATGATTTATCCAAATGCATCTACGGATGAAGAAAAACGCAAGAACATGCGGGTTGAAATTATTATTTTGAAGCCCGCCCAATAAACGGCAAAGTTGTTACCGAAAAAAATTTGTGCTAAAAGGCATAATATAATTAGTCCTGTGAGGCATTATGCAAAATAATTCTGCAAATTTCACCTGCTTCATACAGCGATATTGTCAGAGGCGGTGCAATACGCAGACAATTTGAAGCAAATAAAAACCAATCGGTAAGCAGTCCATCGTGTATACATGAATCGGTTACACGTTTACAGTATTCAAAACTCTCAAATTCAACAGCGATCAACAGTCCGGCGGTGCGAACATTTTTAATGGATGGATGTATCAGTAATTTTCGAAAAAGATTTTCTTTTTCTGAAATTTCCGATATCAGATTTTCCTGCATTAATACTTTCGTCGCGGCCAGTCCTGCCGCGCAGCTCAGGGGATGACCTCCAAAAGTGCTGATATGTCCCAACACCGGATTTTCTGTGAATGCGTCCATCATGGTTTTGGAAGCAATGAAAGCACCAAGTGGCAATCCTCCGCCAAGAGCTTTGCCAAGAAGAAGAATATCTGGTACAACATCGTATTGTTGAAAACCCCAAAGAGAACCCGTTCTTCCAAAACCAACCTGAATCTCATCCAGAATAAGTAACGCACCGGTATCATCACATTTTTTCCGAAGTAACTTCATCCAATTATCATACGGTTTGATCACGCCATTTTCAGCCTGTACTGTTTCTGCGATCACGCAGGCTGTTTTTTCAGTAATCAGGTTCAGGTCATCTTTATTATTGTACCGCAAATGCAAAATATCGGGTAAAAGGGGTCGGAATGCGTT
>DATHPV010000663.1:0-4838 GCA_035483495.1 Puia sp. | reverse complement strand
CGCATTAAAATATTTTTTTCCATGGGAAATGATTTAAATCAGCAAGTATGATAAAAGCCATTCTTATTGACGACGAAGTTCATTGTATTGATACATTGAATATGCTAATCAGTGACTATTGCCCGGAAGTGCAGGTATGTGACAGTTGCATGTCAGGAAAAAAAGCGTTGGATGCGATCGAAAAAATAAAACCGGATTTGATATTTCTGGATATTGAAATGCCCGTGATGAATGGATTTGAGGTGCTGGAGAATTTTATTCAGATTCCATTTTCCGTGATCTTTACGACGGGATATGATCAATATGCCATTAAGGCTATCCGGTTTAGCGCACTCGATTATCTGTTAAAACCTATAGACCCGATAGAACTCATTGCTGCTATTCATAAAGTACAGCTTCAAAAAGCGCATCCATCTGCAATTCAATTTCGCATGATGATGGATCAGATACAACGAAAAGAAAATAATTTAACTAAGATTGCGGTTCCTACTATTGAAGGTTTTGAATTAGTCACAATAGACCAGGTAATTTATTGCGAAGCCGACGATAACTACACGCACGTTTATCTTAAGAATGGGTATAAACTCACCGCTTGCCGCACATTAAAGGAAATTGAAGAGCAGCTGGAAGAATTCAATTCTTTCCTTCGTGTCCATAATTCTTACCTGGTAAATCTCAATGAGGCAAAAAAATATATTCGCGGCGATGGAGGCTACCTGATCATGAATAATGGCTCGACCATCAATGTATCCAGAAGTCGCAAAGAATTACTATTAAAGAAGTTTAATCCGGGCGGAGAATAATTTTCCAAAGATCATGAGTAATAGCAATATTTAATCGGACAGTTTAGGATTTTCAGTTTATAAGGGTAAGCATATTTTATTCAATCAGTGAGCGTCTGAGCAATACTAGCTTGCCTCCTAGTATTCGTCTGAAGAACTACCGTCAACTGTCAACCGTCATCCGTCAACCAAAACGGTTACTTCCCGATACAGAAAGTGATAAGTTTTGAGCGAGAAATGGTTAAGTTAAATTCTATACAAACCATGTCCACAGGGGCTTTCAGAGGTTTAAACTTTCATTAAGTTAAACTCTTTTTATGTCATTTCACCAATAAACTTCTGCTATCTGTCAAGTGAGGTATTTAATGAAAAAGACAGATAAAAGCAGGTCAACCCTATTTGGATTTACCAACCATAGCGAAAAAAAATAAAAGGGGTTATTAACTGTTGAATGCAAGCGGGTCAGTATAATATACAGCACGATCTTAGCCTACAGGTGGTTGGTTCTTCTTAATCTAAAAATTAAATAGTGGACTAAAGCCCTCTACAGTTTCGAGGGGACAATCCCATACACTTTTTTAAAAACTCTGCTATATCGCTTCCGAGATGAAAGAATACTTTCACTCAAAAGGCATGAAGTCAATCAAGGGAAGAGCCAATCATCCGTAAACAAAAGGCAAAATAGATCGCTACCATCGCAACATGAAAAACATTGTAAAACTGTATCACCACTGCTGCCTTTGTGAACCCATTGAAGCAGTGGAAGACTTTACAAATTATTACATTCACAAACGTCATTATAAATCGCTAGACAACGTCACACTTGCTTGGTTTATTTTGGAAAGAAGGAACAAATCTTACGCATATTTAATCCTATCCGTATAAAACTAAAAAAAATCGATCAACAGAATCTTGTTGAACACTCACCTACAAGAAATACACTTTGTTTTGTAGCAGTGCATAATAGCTTACAGAGAGTTTTTACACATTTATGAGATGGGAATGGAATTGGAAAATAAAAATAGAAATCAATTGGAATATGCCTTTTTTCGATATTTTGTTTTTCATCTAATTAGTTGTTTCTTTAAAGGTCTTCAGGATATTTTACAAACTCGGTTTACACTGATGAAACGAAGCAGTTCATATTTTTTTATTTTTCTGAGTATCAGTTTTCTATTAATTCAGTGTAAAAATAATGTCGATAAGCCACCTGAAAGACATGTTGTGGTAAATCCGGCAAAACTGGTCGAAAGTACATCTGAAGATATACACCATACTCTTGAATACCTGAAAACAAATCAGGGGCGCCTCAACGATTCGGTTGGAATCAGTTTCCTGGGATTGATAGACAGTCTATACGATGCAAATAATTATAAACCGATCTGGCTCAGGGGCGATAGAACCACACCTGAAGGCAGCTCCTTTATCAATCTAATTCAGAACAGTCGGCTTTGGGGATTATTCCCAAATGATTATCACTACAATTTACTTGCGTTTATTGACAGGGCTTTTTCTCTCGACACAAATGCCACTAAAAACGCCGCTTTGTGGGCGAGAAAAGATCTCTTATTAACGGATGCTTTTTTTCTGATGGTCAAAGATCTAAAACGGGGGCGAATCCCTTATGATAGTGTGACTTTGAGAACAGACACATTATTACTGGATAGCTTTTATACTAAAACACTAAATCTGGCATTGCAATCAGGTAACGTATCTACTGTACTGCATAACCTGGAACCAAGATCAAAGGGATACGATTCACTAAAGGCGTACATAGGGAATTTTCTGGATTCCGCTTCTTTTGCGCCATATACTTATCTGCCTTATCCATATACTGATTCGGTTGGATTTTTTCACTTACTGCAAAAACGGTTAGTCGAGACAGGAAATTTGTCGGATACAGTCCCTCCTATGAATCTTTCCAAATTCAGGTCGGCAATTATCAGGTGTCAAAAAAAATACGAATTTAAAGTAACCGGATTTACTTCCAATTCTTTGGTCGACCGATTGAACAATACTGACCTTGAAAAATTCAAAAGAATTGCTATTACTCTTGATCGTTATAAACAATTGCCCGATTCTTTACCTGAGACATATGTCTGGGTTAACCTGCCAGGATATAACCTGCGTGTAATTAATCATGATACCGTTGTATTTACTTCTAAAATAATTGTTGGCGGGCCCTTAACCCGTTCTCCGGTACTCACAGCGGAGATTTCCAATTTTATAACGATGCCGCAATGGACCGTGCCCTTCAGCATCATATTTAAGGAAATGCTTCCTAATATTATCAAGGATTCAAATTTTCTTGAAAAAGAAAATCTAATGGTGGTTGACGACAATGATAGTGTGCTGGATCCCCATAAAATCAATTGGAAAAGACTGGATAAAAAGCATTTTCCCTACCAACTGAAGCAACGTGAGGGCGATGATAATTCACTGGGGGTCATTAAATTCAATTTCAGAAACAAATACAGTGTATATCTCCACGACACCAATGTACGTTGGAGGTTTGGCAATTCATATCGGGCGATCAGTCACGGTTGTGTGCGGGTGAAAGAATGGGAAAAACTGGCTGACTATCTTGTTCGAAACGATTCCCTTCGAATTCCTCCTGATACAATAAAAGCCTATATCGCCCGGGGCGAAAAGCATATGTTCAGTGGTTTTCATAAGCTGCCACTCTATATGCGGTATTTTACCTGTGAAGGCAAAAACAGCAAAATCATATTTTATGAAGATATTTATGACGAAGATCGGAATCTGATTCAGAAATATTTTGCCAATAAAAGCGTTTTTTAGTCTGGTAGACTGCTCATAAAACCAACTCGTAACGCTAAACAATGCCAATATGAAGAAATCCATTTTCCAAGCCGGACTTTTTTCATGCGCGTTTATGGTGCAAGCTCAAAATGCTACAACTGCTTTTACTTACTTTAGATAGATGGAAAAAATAGAGGAAAGATAAAATGACAAAATATGAAATTGTAAAGTGCTTTATAAGCTAATGAAAAACTCAACAATTTTTTAACCCTAACCTACTGACTCACTTTTCCAAAATCATTTTTTTAGTGATTACAGTTTTCCCATCTATTATTAAAGAGTAAAAATACATTTCTGATCCAAGGCTAACGCTATTGAAGGTTACCTCGCCAGGACCAGTATTTTGTATACTGAACAATTTCACGGTTTTACCTGAAATGTTCATTATTTTTAATTGTGCGGATTTCGTTTTAGCCGGAATATAATAGCTAATTATGGTGCTTGAATTAAACGGATTAGGTTTGTTCTGATATAAAGCAGGAGCATCAGACACTGCCAAATTAGCATTTTTTAATCCATCTATTTCTTTTTGTATACTATCGATCTGATTCTGCAAATCTGTTAAAACATTTGTAGTCTTTTTATCGGAATCATTAAGTTGTTTCACTGACACTATCAGACTGGGAATAAAATCGTCATAACTTAGCTTATATATATCCTGACCGTTCTGAGGTTTGGCTAGGCCACTAAAATCATAATTAATTTGTTTTGCAGCCTGCTCTACTTCCTGGGCAATAAATCCTGAGTATACAATATTTTCTTTCTCTTTAACAGCTACAATCTCCTCAGCCGTGAAGCTGTGATTTCTGCCAGAAGAGCCAGCAGAGTGAATATAATTATCAATACCGGTAACATCTATGGTATAAGTAACCGGCCTGAGCAGATCGATAAACTCCAGACCTGGGACGTTTTCACTAATATTCTTCTTAAAACGGCCATCTGAAATGTTTGACCAATGCACAGGTCCGGTAATCACAGTTGTGGTGGGGGTTCCAAATACATCTTCATAACTGGCCGTCGCAGTTGACCCGGCCCCAAGGGCCACGGTATATGATAAATTATTACTCGAAGGTCCCGCGTTGCTTCCAAGAGCTACATTATAATTTCCAGTTGTATTGTTGATCATTGACTGATCACCGATGGCGGTATTAAAGTAACCGGTCGTATTATTGTATAGAGACCGATATCCTGCCGCGGTATTACCTGAACCGGTATTGCTGTATAAAGCCTGTG
>DATHPV010000662.1:0-3337 GCA_035483495.1 Puia sp. | reverse complement strand
AGTAAAGAAGGGTTGAAAGATTTTGTCAACTATTTTTTGCGGAATCCCAATGCCGTTGTCTTTAACCTTTATTTCAATTTTCCCATTTCGTTTAGCCGTAGTAATAGTAACCGTCGGTTCGTAGCCGTTTAAGTTTTGTTTCTGCTTTTCATTTACTGCATAAAAGGCATTGTTGATCACGTTTAAAATTACTCTTCCAATTTCCTGCGGCGCCAGATTTATTTTTCCAATGCTGTTATCAAATTCCGTTTTCAAATGTGCGTTAAACGATTTGTCCCTCGCTTTCAATCCATGATAAGCAAGTCTAATATATTCATCAGCCAACTTGTTTATATCAGTTGGTTCTTTTTGACCACTGCCGGCTTTTGAATGTTGCAGCATTCCTTTTACAATGGTTTCGGCTCTTTTACCATGATGATTTATTTTTTCAGAATTTAAAGCGATGTCATTTGCAATGGCTTTTACATCCTCTAAATTTCCTTTCTCTGCTTCTGTTTTTAATTCTCTGATTAGTTCTTCATTCACTTCAGAAAAATTGTTGACGAAATTCAAAGGGTTTTGAATCTCATGGGCAATGCCAGCAGTGAGTTCACCCAGAGATGCCATTTTTTCGGATTGGATAAGCTGATCCTGCGTGGCTTTTAGTTCCGTTAGCGCATGTTCCAGTTTTTCTTTTTGTTCTGTAAGCAAACTGTTTGCTTTTTTCCTCTGGCGGTTGTTTCTCCAGAATATAATGGCTATAATTACAAAAAAAGACAGCAGCGCAATCAGCCCGTACAGCTTCAGGCTATTTTGAAAACGGGCTTTTGCATCCTCCAGTTCTATTTGCTTTTTCTCCACGTCAGAAGACACTTTTTGAAATTGCCGTCCTTTGGTTGCATTGTTCACTTCTTCATTGGCAGCAACCATCATCCGCATATACTTGTACGCGCTGTCTACATTCTTTTTGTCATATACCTCTGCCAGGAAACTGCTGGCAATCACTTCAAAGTTCTTATACTTGTATTCTTGACTCATCAACAGAGCCCGTTGTGCATAATAAATGCAGGAGTCCATTTCTTTCTTCTTATGAAGAATGCCGGCGAGATTCTGATAAAAAAAAACCCCGGCAAAGGGTGCGTTGAATTTCTCTGTTACACGAATGCCTTCCCGGTAATAATACTCGGCTGAATCATAATTTCCCCCGGTTCTATAAATATTTCCGGTGATCAGGCAAAGCCAGGGTCCGGGATCCCGTTGATTAACCGGGTCTGCATACATGGACTTGGCCTTTCCTACATAATACAGCGCTGAATCTTTTTTGTCGCTATATAACATACTAAAAGACATACTAAAACGGGCCAGGCAAAGATCTTCTGCATGTTCATGAGATGCTTCCAGTAAACCCAGCGCAGAATGTAAATATCCTGCCGCCTCTTTTTCATTTCCCGTCATACTGTACACGTGTCCGATTAGCGAATAGGCCCTGCCCATAGCAAATGATTGATGAGCATCGAGTGACCGGGCAATTTCAAGACCCTGGAAAGCGGCCTCCAGCGCTTCCGGATAGCTGGCAACCCGGTCAAACGCCTCACCTTTGCATATATACCCCAGCGCTTTGGCGGTTAAATCATTTTCTTTGGATGGAAACTGGATAAGTTTGTCGGCATAGTACTGCGCTGAATCAGGATACAGCAGGGAATAATACCAGGCGAGCCGGTATAAAGCAATCATCCTGGTACTGTCCCCTTTGGCATATATAAAATCATTTTTTAAACTATCTGCATACGTTTGTTGAGCCTGGATCTGCGCGAAAGTGAAGCAGGAAAAAATAAGCATCAATAATATTCTCATAATATATACATATTATTACAGGCAATGATATAACATACTCAGAACCCTGCATACAACTCTTTTATCTACAAACTAAAAATAGATACTTTCGCAAATACATCCAATTCGGAATAACTTCATTGCAAGCAACCATATCTCAGTGGTTATGTCAAATGGACTGTCAAAGATGAGTTCACACTCTCTAATCACAGCGCCAGGACAATTTTCATTTTTCGTAAACGTTTCAATATTTCACCAGGAATTTATTGGATCGCCCTCGTAGTGATATCAGAGCCATGTCAAACGGCTATCTGTAGGCCATTAAGTCCAGATCAAGTCCAGTCTAGATTGGACTTGATCTGGACTTGGTCCCTTACTGGTATTCATCTGACATAGTCTAGATATAGTAAAGAAAACTAAATTTGAGTATTCGAGGCATTGCAGAGCGACGGTTCTAACATAAAACCAACGGACAAAAATTAACTTTGGCAAATAATAAATAAATAAAAATTATGAGTAAAATTATCATTGACGGCGGAATATCACTTGATGGCTTTTTCGCAGGCGATAACAGAAGTCCAAGCAACCCAATGGGTGGCGTTTCGCCAAAAATCCATGCCTGGATGTTTAAACAAAAAGCATTCTGGAAACATATCAATATGGAAGGCGGTGAAGAATATGGTGCGGACAGTAAATTAATTGAAGATGTGTTTGCAAGAACAGGTTCTTACATCATGGGAAAACGGATGTTTGAAGAAGGCGAAGTCGCCTGGGATGAAGATCTGTTCAAAGCAGATGTTTATGTGCTGACACACGAAAAGCGGGATCCCTGGGTTCAAAAAGGGACAACAACTTTTTATTTCATCAACGACGGAATACAATCTGCATTGGAAAAAGCAAAACAATCAGCCAAAGGAAAGGACATCAGAATACAGGGCGGTGCGAATACAATTCAACAATTTCTCAATGCAGGGCTTGTGGACGAATTTTTTATTCATATTGCCCCTGTATTTTTAGGAAGTGGTGTCAGACTGTTCGACGGCATGGACAAAGACAAATATGATATTCAAATTGTAGAAGTAATACCGTCGGACCTGACAACACACCTGAGATACAAATTGACAAAGAAATAGGAATATCCAATTTTTTTTATGAACGTAAAGGAACAAATCAAAAACTATATCACTGCACAGCCTGAACCAAAACGCAGTGACATGCAGGCATTGCACAAGTTCATACTTCAGGTTCTGCCGGGATGTAAATTATGGTTCCTCGATGGCAAAAACAGCGAAGGTAAAATTGTAAGCAATCCCAATATAGGATATGGGTTTTACACAATAAAATACGCTGACGAAACAACCAAAGAGTTTTATCAAATTGGCCTGAGCGCAAACACAACAGGAATCTCTGTGTATATCCTTGGTTTAAAAGATAAGACTTACCTGGCGCAAACGTTTGGAAAAAAACTAGGTAAAGCCAGCGTAACCGGTTATTGCATTAAATTCAAAACGCTGAAAGATATAAA
>DATHPV010000661.1:0-7643 GCA_035483495.1 Puia sp. | reverse complement strand
AGAAATATTCTGATAAAAAAAATGAGTTTCACCCTGATTCAGCATCCACTGGGTATAAGCCCTTACGCGGTAATTCCCCGGGAGAAGAGAATCCGGAAGTGCAAAATCGCCCCAGCAAATGCCGCTATCCAGTCGGAGCTTTATCGACTGTTCAATTTTGTTATTTGAATTTATGAATTCCACATGTAATACGCCGCTCAAATCTGAAAGTTCATGATGACCGCCACGGGTCAGATAAGCTTTAAAATAAATCGTATCGCCGGCTGTATAATAAGGCCTGTCGAATTGCAGGTAGGCTTTCTCCGGATCATACATGGAGAAATAATTTTTCAGTTTATCAACCACATTGCGTTCATAATTGTCCGACTGCCCGGATGCTGCGAAGTTCAGGCATAAATTAAACGAGAAGAATAACAAAAGTCTTTTCATTAATTCTTAAACAAATAAATTTAAGAATTTAAATGCGTAGTTATATTATTAAGTCGACCTCAGCCTGTTATTGTCTGTTCCGGATTTCAATGAACTGAATAAAAATAAGACTGAGCGCGATGGACCAGACCGTCCAACCTAAATAAAATGTACGTTGAAGGAGTCCTTCCCATCTGCCGCGAAGGTCTGGAATGATCCGAAACAGGATCAGCATCATCAAAATGAAGCTTATCAATGAAAATATTCTGAGCGTTTGGAATTTTTTTCCTCTCCACAAAAAAATGGAAAGCAGCACGCCCGCATTCAGAATTAAAGGAAGCGGACCCATTATGCCATGTAAAACATGATGCATCGGGAAAATGGCAGCCCAAAACATAGAGAAGGACACACTCAACATCGTTAGTACCGGAATCAGATTTAAACCGATTTGTCTGCAGGCTTTGGTGTACCCGAAAACTGCATACAGACTCAGGACTGCAATAAGTATTTCCCCGATCGACATAAATATTTCGGACCTCGTGCCAAGCGCACCGAGTTCACTTACCACATTATGCAGATGATTGTAATTGCCATGCATAAACCCTCCGGTAATTGTCATCAGCCAAAACAGCAGTGGCGTAATGATTCCCAGATAAAGCAGAGAAATTGTACCGAATGTTTTTCTTTTCGACCAGCTAATCCAGGTGATAACTATCAACAGTAAAAAAATAATGATTGTAATATTTTTATGCTGAATGACCGGCTCTCCAAATGTAGTGAGCCGCATCAGATAATTACCCCGGTTTTTGATCGCGATAGTAAAATCGTAACTGTCTCCGGGTTTTACGGTGAACATAAGTGAATCCCCATTGCTCAGGTAGGTTACATGTTGTTCCCGGAAGGATCTGTCGATCGTGAAAATATCCGGTTCGGTCCATGGCCTGGTGTCGGCATTTATATTCCAGACAGCCACAGTATTTCCATCGATTTTTATGCTGACTGAATTTGAATCAGACAGTAATGTGGGTAGCTTTTGTTGCGAAAAACTGACAAGGCAGGTTGAAATCAAAAGCGCGATCAGTCCTATTTTTTTCCGCATAAGGATTGTATGTGGAATCAGACAGGCAGTTGAGGAAAATGTTTCAGAACAGGAAAGTTCTCACCGGAACTTAAAATACAGGCCTTTTTCTAAAGGTAATTCAGTAGATTATCAATTGGACATATCCGTTCGACGATTTTACTATGTCTGCTTAATTTATTTTCTTAAATACAATCTGTTCGCCCTGCTTTTTAATAATGTATGTATAGAAATCACGAAGACTGTTATAATCAGAGGGCAAGTAGTTGGCGCGATTAAGTTTTATTCTGGTATGCAGGTGAATGCTGGTTTCATCATGGCCAATCATATATTCAAAAAAACCGTCTGTTTCGTTTAATAATACTTTCGCTGATTTTGGCATTTCTTCAATCCTGTAGCCTTTGGGTATATCCATTTCCAGTGAATAAACTTCATCAATTGTATAGGGCATTTCTACCGGGTATTTCCTTTCGGTTGATTTAAATGGATTTTCTCCTATAGCGACGGCAATTATGGGGTTAAAATAAATGATGCCAACATCAGAAATATTCTTAAAAGTCAAATTAAAATGTTCCACTAATGGATTATCAGGGTGTGTAAGTGAATCTACTCCAGCGTTATCTATTTCGATACCTCCCTTGTTAAATGACTTTAATTCCTTAAAATAATCGGTTTCTGAGGTTTTTGCAATCTTTTCACGGAGTTTGTAAGACTCGTAGTAACCAAGATTGGATTGGAAGCTACCGACCATATCCCGCGGATGCCCTTCGTCATTTAAGATGAATACAGAAGTCTGTTTTGATTCCTTCAAAGCATCTGCAGCGAAATAAACCGGAAAAGTATTTTCGGCATTAATAACCATTGCCTGTCCGTTATAGCAATCTTCCGCCAAATGATTAAAACTTAAATATTTCCGGCTCGCATCCAGGAAATAATACAATGAATCTATATGCACGTTGCAAATCGTCTTATTATATCGGTCCAGTTTGGGATAGGCTTCACTTACAAAACCGTGACTCCTCGTGCTAAGCAAAATCGGATCCGAATGAATTCCTTCATGATTTAGCATGGCGCACAACAACAGGTTGATTTCACCGTCGGATCCAGCTTTGTTCTTAAAGACATCTTCCAGTGAATTCACTATTTGCGTTTGTTGCTGTTTTACACATTCAAAATTATCTCTGACATAAGCATAAATTTTCTCTGCTTTTTCAAGATTACCATGAGTATCGCGTGTAATAGTTGCCAGATCCCCGTCAAGCCAATGATTAGTTTTGCTGAGATTAGCCCCAAAACTTTTTGATTCCATAAGTTCTGCAGCAATTTTCGGCCAGCCCGGAATAACATCATTTGATATACCGCTTGATGTAATGGATTGCAACTGGAATTCTACTTTCGAGATATAATTATTTATTGTAGTTGTATACTTCTCTTCCTGCATAGCAGGAACGTCTTTCATTACCCAATGGTGAGTGGCCAATTTTACTCCAGAACTAACATTGTAGTCGGTGGTATTTATAAAAAATGGATTCATACCCTGTTCCAGGTCTATATATGTAAGCCACTCCGGTATGGTAACTGTGTATTCACTCCACAGACAGGGATATTTACCTTGAAATTCCCAGGAACGCAGATTAATCCGAATATCCGTGTGAAGGGTATATGAATATTCAATAATGGATCCTTCTTTTAAACCCGGGAAAGCGAACTTTTTTAATTTCACATCATTACTGTAATCGACAGTAAAAACGGAATTAGCATCGAGCTTCTGTTCTAATACTTTGCCATTCTCAAGATTATAGGTGGTTGCGATCAGATCTCTTAACTGATCACCGGTCTTTCCTTTGAGGCTGATGGGAATCTCAACAGTTCCCATATCAAAAGCATTTTTATTGATAATTTTTACTCGCTTATGACGTGTAAAAACCAATCTCACACCTGATATATTTTCCCTTTCGAAATGTGATTCGCCTATGTCAGCAATGACCACCACAGACGCTCCGGAATCTATTCTGTATTGTGTAAGATCAAAATCTTTTGGAGTGACATTTCCAAACCTGTCAGTTAATTTATTCTGAGCCGAAATCTCATATTGCATGAATATACATAGTAGCAGGAAGTATATTTTCTTGGTCATGTGGCGTGTAAAAGGATATGGATATAGAACGTGAATTGTTTACGGAAGTTATCTGCACGTAATAATATTTTAAACTTTCAAGCAGTTATTGATATACGTCATGAAACCTTTACCGGCAGCAGCTTAGTGAATGATAATTTGCAAAGATGCACAGATTCAGATCTCTCTTATTCAATCAACAAATCGCTCCTATACGGACAGTTACCAAATTAAAAACCATCATTTTTGAAAAAAGATGGTCTGGATATTTAACTTATATACCCCACCCATTTTCGCTAAGCGTCGGCGGGCGAAGTACTCCGATACTTGCTTTATTGTTGCTCAATAATCCCGTTCTTCACCGCATACATCACCAGGCCGGCCATAGACTTTGCGCCGGTTTTTGTTTTGAGTTTGTCGCGGATAGCCTCTACGGTACGTGGGCTGATATCGACCAGGTCGGCTATTTCCTTGGTAGTCTTTTCCTCACACATCATTTTCAGAATGGTGGTTTCCTTTTCGGTGAGGTTGGCTTCCAGCTGCATGGCTGGCTCGGTGCGGCGGGTGCGCAGACCCGTTAAAAGCGCTTTATTGGTGAGTTCGTTGAAGTAAAACTCCTGCTCGTAGCAGGTTTTGATGGCATTGTAAATATTTTCCGAATCGGTGTTTTTGGTCAGGTAAGAGTTTGCCCCTATCTCCATGAGCTTTGAGATCATGGAATGGTCGTTATGCATGGAAAGGATGATCACTTTTACGTTGGGATAGAGTTTGCGGATTTCGGGCAGGGTGGCGATGCCATCCATGATGGGCATCTGGATATCGAGGAGAATTACGTCGGCCTCCATATGCTTCAACAGGTTAAGCAGCTGCATGCCGTTGTCGGCCTCTGCAATGAGATTCACGTCTTTTTTAACGGAAAGGGCGGTTTTTACACCTGCCCGGAACAGAGCGTGGTCGTCTGCGATGATTACTCTGATTACTCCGTTTGCTTCTGGTTTTTTCATACGGTGAATTTAGAGTTCCCCCGGGGGAAACTGACTCTCAAAATGATAAATATTGGTGACAGTTACTATAGGAAAACTACGAAATTAAACGATTTCGGATTATACGCCTTACCAAATTTTACGTAGTTAAACTACTGGTATGTGTAGCAAAACATACAGCGGGGTATAGCAAACCTACTATGGCAGCCGTAAAAGCCGAACTGTTAAAAACGAGAAAACCTGCTCTTTGTCTAAGAACATGTTAATTATACATTTGGTATAAGTTGATTGACGGGAATAAGCAACCTGAGAAATCCAATATCCAGAGAATTACCGTCCATAAAGAGTTTCCAATATCCACTGAAAGCCACGCGAAGTCCAATGTCAATCAACTTATTTTTCTTTTCGATTACCCGTTTTTCGTAATATACCCGTGTTCCGCCAAAACCCCGGTTAAAACTAAAACGGCCTGTGAAAAACCAACAGTTCTATCCAATCCTTCTGAAGACCAGCGTTAAGTTCTAGTTCATCATGCTACTGCCTGCTTTTTTGCCGATCCCCAGGGATCTTCGGAAAAGCAGGTTTTTTTGTGGATTCTAATTAGAGAGTCAAATGTCAGTTAAACGGGAGTAAGACCACCATCTCAGGTGTTGTATAGATATATATCCTATTTCAAAATAGGAAATTGAACCCGTCTTGTAATTTCCGATCAGACTGGTTTTCCCTCAATTCGAAATAATCGGGATTACTATAAGGAAACTTTTTCACAAAAAAAAGGGTCTTTTCACCTATCCCCCGAAAAATTCTACTTATATATTCGTATCGACGTTAATAATTGCCCTTATGGATTTAACCCTCAAAATTGTCGATTGGATTTTTTTTCTAACAGTTATAGTCGCGTTTGTAGTCAGCGTTCGTAGACCAGGCAATACAGATCTGAGGCCGATACAGGTTTATATAGTGGTAATGCTGATAGAAGACATACTATTAGAATTTATAGGCATACTTCCACATATCAAAGACAATTTAAAATATACCAATATAGTATTAAATATTTCCTCGCTATTCGAAATCTCAATTATATTTTATTTTCTAAATAAAATAATAGTCAAAAAAAGCTTTCGTATTGCTATGTTAATTTTCCTGGTATTTTACTTGATGGTATGTCTTTATGTATGGACAGGAAAATATAAAGCGTTCTTTTATGTGGTTCCTCAGCTATTCGGTTTAGAAAATTTCTTAATAACCGTCGCATGTCTCTTTTACTTTTATGAAATATTGAATTCAGAAATTATAATAAATATTCGATCTAATTCGAACTTCACTGTGATATGTGGTTTGCTATTCTATTTTAGCATTATGACACCTCTATCTTTCAGTTATTTTATTTGGTTAAAAAGTGCCCCGGAATTAAATAGCGTAATTCAAATTATGAATATGATATTTTATTCAATTCTTTTTATTTCATTAATTAAAGCCTATTTATGTCCTTTCCCCGAACAGAAGCACTAGTAGTTTTTTGCTTCATAGCCTGTTTTATACTTGTAATGGTGAGTTTCATAATTGCCATACTATTCCGAGTTCAAAAAAAACAAAAAGCCTTCAACGACAAATTGATGGAAACCAAAGAGAATCATTTGAAAGAGTTATTTGGGACCAAATTAGAAGTCCACGAGAAAATCTCTGAGGACTTATCGAGGGAATTGCACGACAATATCGGTCAAAATTTATCAATAGCCAGGGTAGGTTTGAACACGTTGGATATAGATAACAAAGATGAATCGAAACATAGTATTAGCGAAATTTCCGAAATTATAGAAAAATCCCTGGATGATTTAAGAACCGTTTGCCGGACGATGAATTCTGAGATCATCAAGAAGGGGGGGCTAAAAAAATCAATTGAAATGCAGGTAGGATACATGCGAAGACTTGGAAAGTCTAATATCAATTTTAACACAAGTGGTGAATACGTTAGGTTAGTCGAATTAAAGGAAATGGTACTTTTTAGGATAATTCAGGAAGCTATGAGTAATATAATTCGACATTCCGGGGCAACAGAAATATGTATTTCCCTATGTTATTCTATCAACAAATTAATACTCATGATTCAGGATAATGGGATAGGATTTGATATGGATGAACTCGCTATGGAGTCAAATCATTTAAATGGAATATACAACATGAAACATCGGGCGAGATTGATCGAAGCAGAATTTAAATTGGAAAGTAAAATCGGAGTCGGAACCACAATCACGGTAACTACGCCTTATTAATTCACCATAATATTATTTTAAAATGACACAAACAAAAGTAAAAATCGGATTGGTTGATGACCATATTCTAATGAGGGACGCGTTAGCAAGTGTAATAAATACATTCGAAGAATATTCAATTTCCATCCTTGCCGGGAATGGAAAAGAATTTATTGAGAAATTAAATCCTGGCAGTACTCCTGAAATACTTTTATTAGATCTGGGTATGCCGGAAATGGATGGTCATGAAACAATTCATTGGATTTCAAAAAATCATCCTGAAATCAACATCTTAATACTTACGATGTATGATGCAGAACCATTGATACATTTGATAAAATCCGGCGTCAGGGGATTTTTAAAAAAAGATGTAACCCCTGGAGAATTGAAATATTCACTCCAATGCGTTTTGAAAAAAGGAACATATTGCTCGCAATCTATAACAGGACGTCTCTTCAATTTAATGAGGAATAATGGTTCAAAAAATTCACCTTGGGGGACAGTAATTTTGAATGAAAATGAAATTTCCTTTTTAAAATTGGTTTCATCTGAACTTACATATAAAGAGATTGCACAAAAAATGAAAATCAGTCCGAGAACCATTGATAACTACAGAGATGCTTTATTTCTTAAGTTAAATGTGAAAAGCAGGGTCGGTCTTGCAATGTATGCAGTAAAAAGTGGCATCGTTACGATAAGCTATTAATTTAATCAATTAGTTTATTACGCATCCCATACATGATCAATCCTGCTATGGTTTTCGCACCAACCTTGGTTTTCATATTCTGGCGGATTGTTTCGATTGT
>DATHPV010000660.1:0-6281 GCA_035483495.1 Puia sp. | reverse complement strand
TACCTCATATACTGATTATGAAATCAACCAGGCAAAACACATGAAACAAACTTTTGCAGAAATACTGGACAGCATGGGTGCAAAAATTACCTGGGGAGGCGACGATGGTAAACACAATAATTACGGCTTGCATGCGCCTGGCAATATCATTCATGAGGCCGGCACCGTCAGAATGGGAAGTGACCCAAAAAAAGCGCCTCTTAATAAATACAGCCAGGCAAATGAATGCAAAAACCTATTCTGTGTGGATGGTGGTCCCTTCGTGTCACAGGCAGATAAAAATATTACCTGGACAATTCTGGCCCTGTCAATGCGTACCAGCGAATACATCGTAGATCAGATGAAGAAACAAAATATTTAAAATAACGATCATGGACAGACGAAAATCGATCAAGACACTGGTTATTGGTGGAATTTCAATTGGCGCAATTGCAGAAGCCTGCAAACAGCATGACAATAGTCTGGTTGCCCCGGCTGCTACGGATAAAGAAGCAATTGTTTCAGGAATAAACAGGATGAAAGAGGAACTGGCAAATGAGAAAATGATTAATGCGCAACCTGCTTTTTTTACGCCTGAGGAAATGGCTACCATTACAATACTCTCAGACATTATTATTCCGAAAGATGATATCAGTGGCAGCGCTTCCGATGCTAAAGTTGCCGATTTTATAGAATTTATTGTGAAGGACATGCCGGAACATCAAACACCTTTGAGAGGCGGTTTGAGATGGCTGGACATGCAATGCTTAAACCGCTATTCAAAAGCATTTAAAGATTGTAACGGAACGCAACAAATGGAAATAGTCGACGAAATAGCATGGCCCAAAAAAGCAAAAAAAGAAATGATGCAAGGCGTGGCATTTTTTAGTCTGATGAGAAATCTTACTGCCACCGGATTTTATACTTCAGAGATCGGCGTGAAAGATGTAGGCTATATCGGTAACATACCGAATCAGTGGAATGGAGTGCCCGAAGAAGTATTGAAACAATACAATCTGTCTTATACAGAAAAAGAGTTGAAAGAATGCGTCAGTTTTTCCTGACCATTAATTTTCAAGCGGATTTACATAGAACCCTTCTTCACTTAGCACAAAACTGTTTGGAACAAAAGAAAGCAGGGACTGCGTAATCATGGAAGCCGCTTCGCGCAGGTATGTAGCACCGATTTCGGGAGTACGTACTGCAAACTGCCAGCTTTGAATTTTAAGAAATGCAACTTTACTTTCCTGGGTTATCTGGTTATCCAGTTGCCGGAAGATCTCTGCTAGACGATCCTGCTGGTTGTCGATGTTTGGGGACATAGGGAATCAGATTTTGGGTTTTCAAAGGTTGATGAATTATTAACGACATCAGTCTTCAAAAATTGTCTGATTTTCCGAATATCAATTCTTTATTGTTCCCTGAATCCTGTTCTTTTTTTCATTTTTATGTTCACCTTTCATGGTAGCAGCTAACTGAAGCGCATTATAAGCATTTACAATTCCTCCGCTAACGGATAATTGACTGAAATCAACCCATTGGTTATTCCCGGGCCATCTGACTTCCTTTTCAGGCAATTTCATCACAGAGTGCATTATTATATATTTTAACTGTCGTGCACTTAAATTCGGATAATATTCGAGTAACAATGCAGCGATACCGGTAACCATCGGTGCTGCCATACTGGTACCGCTGTAAGAAGCATATTGATTTCCGGGAAGTGTTGAATATACTTTGACGCCCGGCGCAAATAAGTCAACTTCTTTTTTCCCATAATTGGAAAATCGGGCAAATACCGTGCTATCGGGCCCACCACTATTTGCACCTACTGTTATCCAGCAACAGGAATTTTTGCCCTTCGACTGATAAACCGGATTTGGATAATGTGTAACTGAATCGAGATTTTGAAATTCATTTCCTGCGGCATCAACGAGTAATACGTCATGCGCCTCTGCATACCTGACCGCCTCATCCACCATGAATTTACCCGGAGATAAATACTTTCCGAAACTCATATTTACAATTCGCGCACCGTTATCCACTGCATACCGAATGGAGAGTGCTATGTCTTTATCCCTTTCATCCCCTTCAGGAACAGCTCTTAAAGCCATAATATATACCTGTGCGGTGACACCATCAATTCCTTTTCCATTTCCACGGGATGCTGCAATTATTCCTGATACATGCGTGCCGTGAGACGGCGTTCCTGCCGACACATTGTTATTACCGTAGTTTCTGTCGTTAATATTATTGTAGTCGTCTCCTACTAGTTCTCTGCGTTGAGCATTTGGATCTCCTGTAAAATATTTTAGCTTCTGTTTTGAAATTTGCAAGTATGACTCAGCCTCCCTGGCAAAACTGCCCAATGACATTTCAGATGTCATTCCGTAACGTTTAAAGTATACAAGCGTATTTTTTTTCAACAAAGCAGAAGCTGAATCTGTCGGTTGAAATTCTGCGACGTCTTTATAGTAAACGGAGTCTTTGTTAAGATTGTTTTTAAAGATACTGTCTGATGCCCTCATTTCAGGTATTAATTGCCCGAGAAAAAAAACCGAATGTGCTACCTGAGTAGAATCATTCAACATATACTTCCTGACTTTCAAAAGATAAAGACTATCTGAATAATTATCGGCTGGATGTTCATTTCTTAATCTGAAATATTCGCGATAAGATTCATAACTCTCTATGGTTATATTACGACCATCTTTTCCTCCCAGAAAATTCCATCCATGAATATCATCCACATAACCGTTATGGTCGTCATCAATTCCGTTTCCCGGAATTTCTTTCGGGTTCGTCCAAATATGACCGACTAAATCTTCATGAGCTGTATCTACTCCAACGTCTATTACAGCCACGACAACGGGATGAGCAATTTTTCCATTAAGTAAGTTTTTATATGCGTAATTAATACCAGCTCCAAACACACTGTCGGTTCGAAAGTCTTCCAGTTGCCATCCATGATTGCTATATTTGTTTGTCTGCGCTGTTACGATCTGTAAATTTGAAATTAAACAGAGGAATAGCAGAATAGGGATAAAAAAAATTCCAATTCTCCTTTTCATCAAATATTTTTTAAGCTTTCTTACTTTTGAATGAAAGCAATTTATACAAAAATAAAGTTAACCCCTGGTTACCTGCGGTTCAGTATTTACAATGAATTTACTAAAACCATTAAACGCCACACGCTCTCTATATATTAATGCTTACAGCGGCTTGTCGCGCTCTACCTGGCTATTATCGCTCGTAATGCTCGTGAACCGAAGTGGTACTATGGTTTTGCCATTTATGACCATTTATCTTACCGGTATTGGATTTTCTCTTATCAAAGCAGGTTTTGTTGTGGGCCTATTCGGCGCGGGTGCCGTGTGTGGTGCAGTAATCGGAGGTAAGCTAACCGACAAGATAGGCTTTCGCCAAATCCAGTTGATTACACTAGCTGGCGGTGGTGTTTTGTTCATATTATTGGGGTTTATGAAAAGTTATCCGCTGATATGCGTATTTACTTTTGTACTTAGCCTTGTCAACGATGCATTCCGACCGGCAAACAATGCTGCAATTGCACAATACAGCAAACCTGAAAATCGAACGCGCTCTTATTCTTTAAACCGGCTTGCCATCAATCTTGGATGGGCAGTCGGAGGAACGCTGGGCGGATTTATAGCTTCATTTAATTATCATCTGCTATTCTGGATTGACGGATTTACCAATATTTTCGCAGCGGTTATGTTGTATTATTTATTGAAACCGGCAGCGTTCGTTGTAAAAGAAAAGATATCCGTAAACCGGTTAAATGAAAAAAACTCACCTCTTAAAGACAGGAAATTTGCGCTATTTCTTATCCTTGTCTTGTTATATGGTCTTTGTTTTTATCAACTCTATTCTACCATACCAGTTTATTACAAGGATGTATATCAAATGTCGGAATTGCAGATTGGTATACTAATGGGCCTAAACGGACTCATCATCGTGATTATCGAAATGGTTCTTATTTTTTATCTTGAATCAAAAAACAAGACCTTAACTTTTATTTCCAATGGACTTCTGCTTACCTCAATTTCTTTCCTGGTGTATGTTTTAATGCCAAGATATGCGCTAACCGCGTTAATCTCTGTTTTCTTAGTCACGTTCGGTGAAATTCTCGCCATGCCTTTTATGAATAACTACTGGGCCGGAAGAGCTTCATCACAAAACCGGGGACAGTACGCAGGATATTATGCTATGGCATGGTCTCTGTCGCAGGTGCTTGGACCGACAAGTGGCACCTGGTTGGCATCACATTTCGGATTTAACAGTTTGTGGTGGATTGCCGCCTGTGTTTGCCTGGTTACGGGGGTTTTATTTCGTTTTCTGAAATTACAATAGATACTATTTTCCTCCGAAAACCTGTTTCAATAAAGCTGTAACCTGCGCTGCCGGATCCTTTCGGATCTTTATCTCCTCCTGGGCAACGTAATAAAAAATACCGTTAATTGCTTTTTGGGTTACGTAAGCAGACAAATCGGGGTTTACTTTGCTAAAAGTCGTAGGCAATTTATTATACGTCTCGAAAACATCTTTCCAATATTTTGTTGCACCTGTTTTTTCCAAAGCAGAATCTATCACCGGTGTATAGGCCTTTGTTAACCCTGGAGTTGCACTTTTCCGGAGATATGCAGTTGCAGCGGTGTCAGAACCTTTTAATATGTTTACGCCATCTGTAACATTCATATTTTTTATGGCAGTCAGAAATATAGGTGCCGCAGATTTCGATGCTTCTTCAGCAGCATGATTCATACTCGTTATCGCATCATCAACCAATTTACCCATACCTAAACCGCGGAGTGTTTTTTCCGCTTTTTGCGCCTGGTCGGGAAGAAGAATTTTGACTGCTTTATCATTTAGAAACCCATTTACTGCGGAAAGTTGGTCGGCACTTTTTTGTGCTCCCAGTGAAAGAGCCTGTTTAAGGCCCGCGACAATATCATCTGAACTGAGCGATGAACCGCTGCCACCACCAATTTTCTTTTCGATACCACTTAGAACGCTGCTGGATTGACCCATAACCCCCATACCCGCAAAAAGAAATATAACTGCAACTAGTCTTTTCATTAAAATTGAATTTTATTGGGCGCCGTGCCCCTTTTTAGTAAAACGTTCTATAGCCGACAATATTACAAATGTGAGCCTTAAAAGTATTGACTAATAAACAAAGAAAATGTTAACAACATTCTTCAATGAATAAGCTTTCCGACAAGGGATAAAGACTTTCCTTATTTTTGCGGCTGCAAAAAAAATTCATGAAAAAATATTTAGTCCTTTTTACGATTTCCGGCTTAAGCTGCCAATTGTTCGCCCAGACGACGAAAAAACCAATTTCTCATAAAACTGCGACTCCTGCGGTTGTTAAATTAAGTGATCAGACAGATTCACTGAGTTATAGTATCGGACTGCTGGTTGCTACTTTCTATAAACAACAGGGAATAACGCATATTAATCAGGTTTTGGTTAACAAGGCGATTACCGACAAAATGAACGGCGGTAACACATTGCTTACCGAACAACAATGCAATCAGGTACTAATGGCTTATGTTGAGAAAGTTAAAGAGGGAAAAGCTTCGGTAGCCAAGAAAGAAGGGACTGCTTTTCTCGCAGAAAATAAAACCAAACCGGGAGTAATTACTACTGCAAGCGGGCTTCAATATATTGTGCTAAAAGATGGAACGGGTCCCAAACCGCTTGCAACAGACAAGGTGAGGTGTAATTATGAAGGAAAGTTACTAAATGGCACTGTGTTCGACAGTTCAATCAAGCAGGGACATCCGATTGAATTTAATGTAAATGGAGTCATTCCCGGCTGGACAGAAGCTCTTCAACTCATGAATACCGGAAGTAAATATCGCTTGTTTGTTCCTTCATCTCTTGCATACGGCGATCAGCAAATGGGGCAGGATATAAAACCCGGATCTACATTAATATTTGATGTTGAATTACTGGAAATCGTAAAATAGATTTTGGATATGGTGTAAGGTTAAAATATACACCATACAACGTAAACGACTATATATATAGCTTCTCGTAATATTCAGTAACCATTCTTCCAGAATCAAATTGGAAACGGACATCACTCATTCCGTTTTTAACAACCTCCCGCCAGGTTTCTTTTTGATCATAATAAAGTGGAAGTATCTGGTTTTGCAGAACGTCGTATAGCGAATTCAAATCGAGTTCATCCTGTTCCGGGACAGTCATATTGCTATAGTCAGACTTACCGATCAGAAATCCATTATTTCCGTGGTTGATAAACTCTGGTATCCATC
>DATHPV010000659.1:0-2403 GCA_035483495.1 Puia sp. | reverse complement strand
TATGTACTTCTTTTTCTTTGCTGTCTGTTCATTTCAACGGTATTTGGACTGCCACATTTATTGTTGGTTATACTTCTTGTTCTGGGCACAGCAATCCTCTTCATTCGTCTTTTTCCTGGTCAAACTCTGGTAAGTGTTTTCGGAAGATCATTCGCAGTCATTATGGTTGCGAATTTATTTTTGAATTGTTTAATTTATCCGGAGCTGTTTAAATATCAATCTGGCATTCCGGCCGCAGCGTTTGTAAATGAAAATAATTACGATGGCCCCATTTATACGCTGAGTGAAATTTCTGCAGAATATGCTTTTGAATTTTATTCTAAACCACCGGTCCTGCAAATGAAAATGTCAGATCTGGAATCAATTAAAGAGAATGTGAATGTCTTTACCTCCGGTGCTGCAGTCGATTCCTTGAGAGCAAATGGTCTTCAGGTTGAAGTAATTAAATCATTCCCTCATTTCCATATTACCAGATTAACAGGCACATTTATAAACCGGAATAGCAGGGATCAGGTCATCGACTCTTTTAGTCTCATTAAAATTCATCCGGCAAAAAATCTCTGATGTAGAAAAGAATTCAAATCCTTCCTTACTGACCACCCGCACTTGTTTTTCCGGCTTTTTTGTCGTCGTTGTTAATTCCCACCTGGTTTCTCTTGATCTCACTGTTCAATTTGCCGAATTTAAAATTGAATCGTAAAGCAAAGGAACGATAAAAGATATCGTTATAAGTAGACTGATGAAAATCCGGTGTGTTCGTGTAAGACCTGAAAGTAAAAAACTGACTGTAAGGATTATTCATTACTGCCGAAAGTGTAATTTTTTTATTCAGGAAGCTTTTTGAAAATACGTATGAATTGTAGATAAAAGCACTCGTTTTTCCCTGAAGATTTATATCTCCACTGAAATAGCCTGCATCAAATCCGATCCTGTACCCATCTCCAAATTTAAATCCCATATTTAAAAATGCGTTTCCGGTGTAACCATCGTTTTTATAAAATTGATCGTTATAAGTTCCTTTAAGCCATACGTGTGCCAGCTGACTATTCAAACTAATACTCAGGTTTTTTACGCTGGTAAAGTTGATGTTCAAATTCAGGCCAAGGGTCTTATTGCTTCCCAGGTTTTCGTAAGTCGTTACGGTAGTGGTGTCGTTTAAACCTCCGGAATTAACTTGCTGCAGTTTTGTTACCGTTTGTATTGAGTTATTGGAAAAAGCATAACTAAGCCCGGCAGTTATTGAATTTTTAGCAAACGTGCTGTAGTTAAGTTCGAAGGTATGATTTACCTCAGGCTGAAGATTTGGATTTCCTGTAGTAATAAAATTAGGATTTGACAAATCGACAAATGGATTCAATTGGTAAATGCCGGGCCGGCTGATCCGGTCAGTATAACCAAGCGAAATCGTACTGCCTTTTAGATTTCTCTGTATTGACAGGGAAGGAATAAGATTATTATAATCCTGATCTACGGTACTCGATGTAGAAAGAAAATCTGCCCGTACGGTTGTATGTTCCAGTCTCAGCCCCGCTTTGGCGTTCCACTTGTCCCATTTTGCAGAATAAGAATTGTATACGCTGTAAATATTCTGGTCGTAATTAAAATTATTGGTCTGCGCAGGATTCATTTCATATTCTTTCGTGATGTCGTTGTAATTGCTGGTTTCGAAATCACTATAATTATTTCTCAATATCGTCTTCGCACCCGCTTCCAGATTTACTGTTTTAAATGGATGAACATAATCGACTTGTATGGTGTGCTCCTTGTTACCCGCATGATTATTTTGCATGTAAGCAGGCAGCGAGAAGTTCACTGTATCCGTAATGGTATTATTGATATTTTGGGTATTCGGAGAATAGCTGTATTTATATGAAAGCGTTAATAAACGGTTTTTATCCTTCCTGAATCCCATCTGATAGTTCAGAGATGCATCAAGACCTCCGAAATTGTTACTGCCGTCAGCTATTAAACGATATGCCTGCGTCAACGCATTATTACTGTCAAACGCATTCGTAAGCTGATTGCCATCCTGGGTAAATTTACCCGAATAAAATTCTACCGAACCCGTCAATAAGTTTAGCGTGTCGAACTCATAACTTAATTCCATGTTTCCATAAGTGTTATGCGCTCCTGCGGTATTCGTTCCATTTTGAACGAGAGATGATTTATCCGCATAAAAATCCTGTTCTCCCCCTATGCCATTAGTTTGCGAATGACGAACATTGTATCCCACATATCCGGAAAGACCAAACTTGCCTTTTTTATAAGTTCCGTTCAAATTGATACCCGGACCCCAGACTGTATTAAGCCGTCCGTTCAAACCGATGTTATATCCTTCATCCATTTTCTTTTTTGTAATAATGTTGATTATCCCCGCAAGGCCTTCCGCATCATATTTAGCCG
>DATHPV010000658.1:0-6475 GCA_035483495.1 Puia sp. | reverse complement strand
AAAAACAAAAAGAAGTTGAAGCAGCAAAACTACAATTGAAAAATCGCCTGAAAATGTATTCTTTGCTTGGCGGTTTATTTATTTTATTAATAGTAGCGGGTTTTCTATTTAGAAACAATCAACAGAAACAAAAAGCAAATACGATAATAGAAAAATCTTATGTTGAATTAAAAGCTACCCAATCCCAGCTCATTCAATCCGAGAAAATGGCTTCCCTGGGTGAACTTACAGCGGGCATAGCCCATGAAATACAAAATCCATTGAATTTCATGAACAACTTTTCCGAAGTTAATAAGGAGTTGCTCATGGAGATGAAAGACGAGATAGAAAAAGGAAATATCCCGGAAGTAAAATCCATTGCAGAAAATGTGATATCCAATGAGGAAAAAATTAATCATCATGGCAAACGTGCAGATGCCATTGTAAAAGGTATGCTGCAACATTCCAGAACCAGCGAAGGACAAAAGGAGTCTGCAGATATCAATGCACTTGCAGACGAATATCTGCGATTGGCATATCATGGTATGCGGGCCAGAGAGAAGTCTTTTAACGCGGAAATTATAACAGACTATGATCAAACGATCGGTTATATGAATATCATCCCTCAGGATATTGGAAGGGTACTTTTGAATTTATATAATAATGCTTTCTTCGCGGTAGCCGAAAAAAAGAAACAACAACACGAAAATTACGAGCCTGCTGTATCTGTTATTACACGCAAAACAGCCAATAACGTGGAAATCCGGATAAAGGACAACGGGAATGGAATTGCTGGGAAAATACTTGATAAAATATTCCAACCCTTTTTTACAACCAAACCGACAGGACAGGGAACGGGTTTGGGCCTGTCATTGAGTTATGACATTATCAAAGCCCACGGAGGAGAAATAAAAGTGGAAACAAAGGAGGGTGAATTCACTGAGTTTAAAATCTTACTGCATATTTGAGTTTCCGTAAGTAGACGTTCTTACAACAAGCATTGTTATAGCGCACACCAACAGTTCAATTCCGAACAGTTCGGGAGATCGGATTAGTTATTAAGTGTTGACAGATAGGTTTTTATGAAACTGGCATTTTGTTGGCATATCACGCTTAACGCGGAACGCTGAAGGCTTAACGCCTAACGGACAACAAAAAATAAAATCTATGTTCAAAAACTATTTCAAAACTGCTTTTAGAAGTCTGAAGCACAACAAGACCTACGCAGCCATTAATGTTACAGGTTTAGCCGTGGGAATAGCTGCCTGCCTTTTGATATTTCTGGTAATACAGTTTGAAACGAGTTTTGATGATTTTCATACCAGCAGGGATCGCATTTACCGCATAGGCAGCCAGTTTAAATTACCCGACGGTTTACATTATTCTGCCGGCACCTGTTTCCCCGCCGCAAAACAATTGAAACTCGATTACCCGCAGCTTGAAAATGTTTCCACGATCCTCAGCGTTCGGGGCGACCAGATAGCAGTGATGGATGAAAAAGGCAACAACACACAAAAAAAATTCAGCGAGCAGGGATTATTCTTTATCGAACCGCATTTTCTGGAGATGTTTAATTTTCCTTTGCTGGCGGGTGATGCTAAAACTGCATTGGCGGAGCCCAACACCGCAATCGTTACACAGGCCACTGCTGAGCGGTATTTTGGAGATTGGAAATCAGCAATAGGCCGCACCATAAAATACAATAACAATACGATTTGTAAAATAACCGGAGTACTAAAAAACCTGCCCGCCAATACAGATTTTCCCATCGAGGTGGCGCTTTCATTAAAAACAAACAAGGATGCATCGTCCGATAATTGGGGAAGCAACAACGGTCTGCTGAATACTTTTGTTATCGTGCCCAAAGGAATGAGTTATGAGCAACTCAACCGCAACCTGATAACTTTTACTAAAAAACACGAATCGGCAGAAAATGCTGCCAAAAGAATATTTTATGCACAACCACTGGCAGATATTCATTTTGACAAAAGGTTCGGCAACTATAATAACCGCACCATAAGCAGAGAGCTCATTACAACACTCAGCCTGATTGGTTTGTTTTTAATGATAATCGCCTGCATCAACTTTATTAATCTGGCAACGGCGCAGGCCGTTAACCGTGCCAAGGAAGTGGGTGTGCGAAAAGTACTCGGCAGCCGAAAAAAACAGTTGGTATGGCAGTTCCTGAGCGAAACATTTATTATCACGCTTGTGTCAGTACTGTTCGCAATCATTATTGCGTATATCGCACTGCCTTCCTTAAACCAGTTGCTGAAAACAGCCATCACCGTTCGGCTGAGCATGCAAGTGATAACTTTTATTACCGGCATTTTGATATTGGTTACTTTATTATCGGGACTATACCCCGCCGTTATATTATCGGGTTTTAATCCGATAACAGCGCTTAAAAGTAAATTAAGCAATAACACTGTTGGCGGATTATCATTGCGGCGCGCGCTGGTAATATTGCAGTTTACTGTTGCGCAGACTTTAATCATAGGCACATTAATAGTAGTAGGACAAATGGGATATTTCAGAAACGCTCCCATGGGTTTTGATAAAGACGCGGTGATTAATATAGACTCTCCAGACGACAGTCTTAGTATTGCAAAAAGGGAAGCATTAAAAGCCGATCTGTTAAGGCAGCCTTTCATTAAAGATGTTAGCTTCGGCACTTTTGCCATTGCAGACGAAATGCACTGGGGTAGTAATTTTTCTTTCAACAATGGTTCAAAGCCTGTTGATTTTAATGCGGATCTTAAGTGGTCAGACGCGGATGTTTTTAAAACCTACGGTCTGCAAATGGTTGCAGGTGTGCCTTATCGTCCCAGTGATACGGTTAGAGAATTTGTGGTAAATGAAACGTTGGTTAAGCAACTCGGCATTCACAATCCACAGGATATTCTCGGCAAACAAATCAGTTTTTGGGATGGATATCTGAAGGGTCCGGTAGTAGGCGTAGTGAAGGATTACAATACATCGTCCATGAAAGATGCATTTACGCCGGTTGTTATGGCGCCCTGGAAATATGTGTACAATACCATGGCTGTAAAAATAGAGTCGAAAAATATTCAGCAAACACTGGCCTTTATTCAAAAGACATGGAGCGCCGCCTACCCTGAATACGTGTACAAATTTCAATTCTTAGACGACAGGATCGCCGCGTTTTACGCGCAGGAAAATCAGCTGTCGCAATTGTATAAAATATTTGCCGGCATCGCCATTTTTATTTCATGCCTCGGACTATATGGCCTGGTATCATTCATGGTCGTGCAGCGCACAAAAGAAATTGGTGTACGCAAGGTGCTGGGGGCTTCGGCAGGAAATATCATTTATTTGTTCTCAAAAGAATTTATCCTGCTCATTGCTGTTGCATTTGCGATAGCAGCACCGCTGGCATATTACTTTATGCATGAGTGGCTGAATAATTTTTCATTCCGAATTTCCATTGGCGCCGGTGTTTTTGTCATTACCATCGTTTCATCGATTGCCATCGCGTGGCTGACAGTAAGTTATCAGGCATTTAAAGCAGCAATGATGAATCCGGTGAGAGCGATAAGGGTTGAATAGTTGTTCCCGCCCATGCGGGATCAACTGTCAACACCCAGTGATCATCAAAACTGCCATAGAAATTCCCGTAAATTGCCTTGTCCTGAGCGGACAAACATTAATGAACACTCCTTTCCATTATAAACTCATCCGTCCCGACAAGCCGCTTGCTGATTTTGTATATAGTTTTTCATCGTTGCAAAATATATCCGATATTACTGAAGGTGTGATTGTACCCAACGGAAGAATTGATTTGATTTTCTTCAGGACTACCGACAACCAGTTTCTCATTTCGCTCCTGGGTTTGGAAACAAAGCCCAAACTGATGCCCAGGCAACATATCGCTACTTTTTTTGCGATTAATTTTAATCCGTTAGCTGTAGAATACGTTCTGCATGAATCTGTCGCCGGCATATTGAATACCGGAAGAATTTTGCCAAAGGATTTCTGGGATTTCAGTGAGCATGATCTGAATGATTTCGATATGTTTTGCGAAAAGGCAATGTTAAAAATACAATCCCTTTTGCCACCAGAAATAGATGAACGAAAACGCAAATTGTTTGAATGTATATTTGCCTCGAACGGAGAGATTTCCGTTAAAGAAATTTCCGAAAAACTATTCTGGAGCGAACGGCAAATCAATCAGTACTTCAATCATCAATTCGGGGTTTCATTAAAAGCATATTGTAATATTCTTCGTTTCCAGGCTTCGCTTTCGCATATCAAAGAAGGTAAATTATTCCCCCAACTGAACTATTTCGACCAGTCGCATTTCATTAAAGAAATCAAAAAATTCTCGGGTGTGTCACCCAAAGAGCTATTCAAAAATCAAAACGACCGTTTTTTACAATTTTTAGTAACGGATACGGAATAGTTTTGCAGTATAAATTTCAGAATTATGTTACTGCAAGATAAAAGAGTCGCAATCGTGGGCGCAGGTCCCGGCGGACTCACCCTGGCAAAACTTTTACAGCTTAAAGGTGCTGATGTAAAATTGTATGAAAGAGATTTTGATAAAAATGCCCGCGTACAGGGCTCGCCGCTCGATTTGCACGATGAGTCGGGACTGGCAGCTATCCGCAAAGCAAATTTACTCGATGAGTTTAAACGAAATTTTCTTCCGCGCGCAGACAGGAAACTGATCACCAATGAACGTGCAGAAGTATTTTTCAGCGATCACGATACCAAGCTTGAAGAAAATTTCGGCAGCGAACACTTTCGTCCTGAAATTGATCGAGGCACATTAAGAAAAATATTGCTGGAATCCTTGCAACCAGGAACGGTTCTGTGGGACAGCCATTTTCTTTCCATGGAAGCGCAAAATGATGGCTGGCTGTTGCATTTCAAGAATAGTCTGTCCCAGTATGCCGATATTGTAATTGCTGCCGATGGTGCCAATTCTAAAATCCGTCCATACATTACCAGCATCAAAGCTTTTTATTCAGGCGTTACCATGCTGGAGGGCAATATTTACAATGCAGAAAAAGTGGCGCCGCATATGAATAAATTTCTCAATGGCGGAAAAATTATGGCGTTCGGAAATTCGAAAGATTTGTTCGTAGGACAAAAAGGAGGTGGCGATATTGGTTTTGGTGCGAGTTTTAAAACAGACGAAAACTGGGCCGCTGGAAGTGGGCTGGATTATACCAACAGAACACAGGTCCTGAATTGGTTTAAAACAGAATATTCCGGATGGAGCCCTGTTTGGTTTGAACTGTTTGAAAGTGCAGCCACACCTTTTTGGCCACGCCCCATTTATTGCGCGCCTTTGGATCAAACCTGGGAAGCCCTGCCCAATCTGACCATGATTGGCGACGCTGCACACGTGATGCCGCCCTTCGCGGGTGAAGGTGCCAATGTGGCGATGTGGGATGCTTTGGAACTGAGTGAATGTTTAACGAGCGGGAAATTCAATACTTTGAAAGAAGCAATCAGTCATTTCGAAATTGCCATGCGCAAAAGAGCAGCCACCGCAGCAGCCGAATCACTCGAAAACGGTGAACGTATGCACTCTGAAGGCGCTTTGAAAATGATGCTGGGTTTTTTTAGTGGGCATTAAGAACGAAGACTCATCAGACGATTCGCATTAGCCGGGTAGATGAATGATTAAGCGTCATTTGTCGATTGCAACGTTTATTCTTTTTTACTTGTCATGTCATAAACAAGTCTAAATGAGGCCACTATTTACGTTATTACTGCTGGCTGGTTTCACATTTACTTCCTGTAAAAAGGATGATGTCATCAATCCAATTGACCCACGATTGGCAGGACAATGGGAAATGATTTCTGTCAGGGATAATTCTACAAATGAAGTATTCACAAAACCACCTTCTGTACCAGAAAACGTTGACATTATTATTTCTTTTACATCCTCTGCAAAGGGAAAGATATCTGGCGCTCTGACGATAGTAACTTCTGTAACGGGAAATTTTTCTATTGATCAAAATAATGGAATTATAATACCGGCAGTCTTCTATACATATCCTTCATTTGACATATTTTGGAGCTCAGCCAGTTGGGATCAACAATTTTCGGATAATATAACATTATCTCGCAGTTATTCTTTTGACTCGTCAGGAAATCTTAACATTGGCTGCAGTAACAATAGGATACTGACCTTTGTAAGAAAATTATAAGCCAAATGACCGACATAATAGATAATGGTCCATTTTATCACGGAACGAAAGCCGATTTGCAGTTGGGGGACTTGCTGACGGCCGGATTCAATTCGAATTACAGACCCGAAGTAATAATGAATCATATTTATTTTACAGCCACAATAAATGGGGCTGGACTTGCTGCAGAATTGGCAAAGGGTGACGGATCTGCGCGTGTTTATATCGTTGAACCCACAGGTAACTTTGAAAATGACCCAAACGTTACGGACAAAAAATTTCCCGGCAATCCTACGCGCTCTTATCGTACTTCTTCACCATTAAAAATTGTT
>DATHPV010000657.1:0-2492 GCA_035483495.1 Puia sp. | reverse complement strand
TCACTCTGTTATTTATAACACAGACTTTTTCTGTAAAATCGCAGTCCGTCCTGGATTCCATAAGGCGACTAAATTCAAATGAATTCAGAAATTACATTGCTATACGCGAGTTAATTGACAGTTTTGCATATTACGCGGACAGGACTAAAGCTCAACGGCAGGCGGCTCTTTTTGTTGAAAATGGCACGTTGGAAATTTATCGGTCAGAGCCCGATACAAGTAAGCCTATTGTCATATTGAAAGGGCGCAAAGAATTAGAAGAAGCGTTCAAGGGCCTAGAAAAATACAATATGACGTTTCACCTTAACGGGCAGAACTCGATCAAATTCGGGGATGATACAACCGGGAGTGTCCAATGTCTTGCCCATCATATCTTTTTTGAAGATGGAAAAAGAGTATTACTAACCGAAGCTATTCGTTATTATGATACTTATACCCGTCAAAACGATCAATGGCTATTTGTAAAAAGAAAACTAATTATTGATTGGGAAGACAAAAGATTGTCAACACCGTAAATCCCTATTTAGATGTGATCGTGGGACTGCCCGGCGACGATTTTATGTAGTTCATGATGAATATAGTACACGAAGAGAAAACTATACTATCAAAATTTATTTTTATTAATAACTTCCATAAAGCGTTCCCTGAACTTTTCACTAACGGGTATGCGTTTGTCGGCGATATAGATATGGTTGTCTTCTATTTTACTAAGCTGTTCATAGTTGATGATATAAGAGTTGTGCACCCTGATAAACGGAGGCTTTAGTTGCCCTTCCATGTCCTTTAGGCGGCGGTATATCAGCATCTGTTCCTGGCCTGTCGCCAGCCTTACGTAATCCTTCTCTCCTTCAAAATACAGGATGTCCTTTAATAAGATCTTCCTTAATGTTTTTCCGGATTTCACGAAAAAAAATTCCGGGCCATGTTCAGCATTTGGCAGATATTCCGGCCCAGGTTTTAAAAAATGCTGCTCTATCTTTTCGACTGATGCCAGGAAACGCTTTAAAGTGATGGGTTTAAGCAAATAGTCGATGGTCTGAAAAGAATAGCTTTCAACGGCATATTCGGAATAAGCGGTGGTAAAAACAATTTTGGTACGGGGCGGCAACAACGTTGCAAGTTCCATGCCTGTAAGCTTTGGCATATTAATGTCCAGGAAAATAAAATCAACCTGGTTCATTTTTAAAAACGCCAGCGCTTCCAACGCATCATAACATTTTGCTTTCAACGTCCAGGTTGTACTTTGCTTTATCAGCAGTTCGACCAGGTCAATTGCGTCCGGCTCATCATCAATTATTATACACGTTAAATTCATTAAAGCGGGATTTTTAAAAACGCAGTGAATAATTCTCCTTCGTCATCAATAGTCAGTTCGAATTTGTCCCCGTATAACATCCTGAGTCTTTTGGTTAAATTAATGATCCCGAATCCGCCCGGTTGATCGCCGGCCTCCGGATCTACCTTACGATTGCGGGTGGTAAAAAACAGGTGATCATTTTGCTGGACCAATGAAATTGTTACCTGATTTTTTTTTAGCGATTTGTCGATCCCATGCTTGAAAATATTTTCAACAAAGGTCATGAGCAGCATCGGGGGAATACGTAGGTCCGGATTATATGCTTTCTCGAAATTAACAGCGGCGCCGTGTCGGATACGAATTCTTTCAAGCGCAATATAGTTTTCTATAAATGCTACCTCTGTGGATACCGGCACTACATCCTTTGGGCTTTCATCAACAAAATAACGCATAATATCCGCCAGACGTTCTATGAGGCCGGCTGACGGCGGATCAACTTTATAAACCCGGTAGTAAATGCTGTTCAGGGCGTTAAAAAGAAAGTGCGGCTGAACCTGCGATTTGAGCAAATTAAGTTCAGCCTGGCTTTTTTGCAAAAGGATTTCCTCTGTCTGTCGTTTTAAAGTGAAATAGGCAATGGCAATGCGAAAAACGAAGCTAAGGACATAGGTCAGAATACCTTCGGGAACATAAGCCAGTAAAGTAAGCAAATCCACCGGGGCTGTTTTTATAAACCGAAAATACTGGTAGAGGATAATGTTTGTGTAACCTCTTAACATCCCTGTTAAAATTAAAAAGAGTGCTACTGATATACCGTACCAGACGAACCTTCTCTTTTGATAAAACACCGGATATAAGAACAGGATATTCCCATAAATAATGATTGCATCCGATGTTGCGTTGACTATCGCGTAAATGACTGTTTTCAGCAAACCATTCATCGGTAACTGCGAAAAAAACATCAATAACAACACGGCGATCCATATCAGCAGCTGGAGCTGAACAATATTGGGTGCCTGCCTCCATATCTTCATCTTCAAAAATAGCAAACCTTTTACGTTTTCATACACTATTTTATACCGTTGGGCCACTATTCTCTGCAATTGAGTTGAAAATTCAGACTGTCGGTTAAAAAACCCAAGACCGAGGTTCACGACAATGGTCTGAATAATTAACCATTCCGTCGAAATAATAA
>DATHPV010000656.1:0-6873 GCA_035483495.1 Puia sp. | reverse complement strand
GAAATTGCATAAGTAAATTATTTGCGGTGGCGCCGCCATCTACTCTTAATTCTTTGATTGAAATTCCGGAGTCTGCTTTCATTGACTTTAATACATCCATCGTCTGGTACGCAATGGCTTCAACTGCGGCCCGGGCAATATGTGCTGATTTGGTTCCTCTTGTAATACCCACGATGGTACCCTTCGCATCCTGATTCCAATATGGTGCGCCGAGGCCCGCGAATGCAGGTACGAAATAAACACCATTTGTATCTTCAACCTGCATGGCCAGTTCTTCTATTTCGGAAGAACTCTTTATGATTCCTAATCCATCGCGTAACCACTGTACCACAGCACCGGCGATAAAAATACTACCTTCAAATGCATATTGAATGCGACCATTTATTTTCCACGCAACTGTTGTTAACAGATTATTTTTTGATTCTGTAAATTCATCTCCAATATTCATAAGCATAAAACATCCTGTTCCATAGGTGTTTTTCACCATCCCTTTTTCAAGGCACATTTGTCCGAATAAAGCTGCATGCTGATCACCCGCAATTCCGGTAATCGGTATTTTTTCTGAAAATATTTTTGCATCTGTTTCTCCATAAAATTCACTGGATTCTTTTACTTCCGGAAGCATGCTTTCGGGAATACCCATGATCTCCAATAATTCTTTGTCCCATTTCTGGTCACGAATATTGTATAACATTGTTCGTGATGCATTCGTGATATCGGTAACATGTACAGCGCCGTTGGTTAATTTCCACACGAGCCATGAATCTACCGTACCAAATGCCAGTTTACCATCAGTTGCTTTTTTCCTGGCTCCGGGAACATTTTCCAATATCCATCTGATTTTAGATCCCGAGAAATAAGCGTCGATAACAAGTCCGGTTTTTGAACGGATTTTATTGGATAAGCCAGATTGTTTTAATTGTTCGCAAAAACCAGCCGTTCTCCTGTCCTGCCATACTATGGCATTGTAAACGGGTTCGCCGGTTTCTCTGTCCCAAACTATCGTTGTCTCCCGTTGATTTGTAATGCCAATGGCAGCAATTTCAGTGATCCCGACGCCTATTTTTAATCTTGCTTCGGCGGCAACACCCGCTTGCGATGACCATATTTCGAGTGGATCATGTTCTACCCATCCCGGCTGGGGAAATATCTGGGTGAATTCTTTTTGAGCCATGGATTTGATCTCACCTTTGTGATCAAAGAGTATTGCACGTGAACTGGTAGTGCCCTGGTCAAGTGCAAGTATAAATTTCTTCATATAGCAATTTCATTTTCGAAACCGGTAACCGTTAATTGTCAAAAAAAGCTTTTGGCTTTGGGCTTTAAGCTTTAGGCGTTGCTAAGAATTATATTTAAAGCGTCAGCTTAAAATATAATTCTTAGCAACCGAAAGGAAAGATATGACTTGTTCTTTTTCCCAATCTTCGTTCCTGTTTAATTCTTTTGCCATTAAGCCTGCCACTTTGGGAGCCATAGCTATTGCGGCACGGGCGTCCAGGAATAATGCCCTGGTTCTTCGTGCAAGCACGTCTTCAATTGTCCTTGCCATTTCAAACCGGGTGGCCCAAATTACTTCCGCGCCAATATAGGGTAGTCGGGAATCCAACGTTTCTTTCCATTCGGCGTTTTCCTTTACGAGTGCTTTTACTTCCAGTGCATCGCTGCCATAAACAAAAAATGAATCGGTCCATTCGACTGAATCCCTAGACCCATGAAGGGAAAGGGTTTGGGTGATTGATTTTTTATAAGGCAAATTTGCCGTTTTGATCGCCATGTCTACGGTATCTTCCGCCATCCTGCGATAGGTAGTCCATTTCCCGCCTGTAATGGTGATAAGTCCGGATGGTGAAACAATTAATTTATGTGATCTGGAGATTTCCTTGGTTTTTTGCTGATCCTCCTGCGGAGCTGCCAGCGGACGAAGTCCTGCAAAAACACTCAACACGTCTTTTCGGTTAGGTATCTTTGTTAGATAGACGGCCGTAGTGTCCAGAATAAACCGGATTTCTTCTTCAAGCGCAACAGGTTCCAACTGGTGCGCATCAAGAGGTGTGTCAGTAGTACCAATCAGCGTTCGATCGTGCCATGGTATGGCAAACAAAACTCTTCCGTCCTTTGTCTTCGGTATCATCAGGGCGTCGTGCGGACCAATAAATGATTTGTCAAAAACAAGGTGTATACCCTGGCTTGGCTGAACGATTTTTCTGGCTTCGGGCTCATCCATATTGAGAAGTTCGTCAACAAATACGCCTGTCGCATTAACTACCGTTTTTGCCTTTAAGCTATATTCAATACCAGTCTCAACATCTTTTGTGAATACTCCGGTTATTTTATTTCCTTCTTTCTTCAAGCCATACACTTTAAAATAGTTGAGCAATGTTGCATGCTGATCAATTCCCGTAAGTGCCAGAGCTACTGCCAGTCTCGCATCGTCAAATTGTCCGTCGTGGTAAAGCACCCCCGACTTCAATCCATCTTGTTTGATATTCGGTATTCTGCGGACGAGTTCATTCCGCGAAATCAATCTCGACTTTCCAAAACTACGTTTACCTGCCAGCAGATCATAAACAGATAAACCAATAGAATAAAAAATACCGCTCCACCAGGAATAATTAGGAATGATAAAGTTTTCGTTCCTTACCAGATGGGGAGCATTTTTCAAAAGTATCCCGCGTTCTCTCAATGCTTCCACCACCAGACCAATATTTCCCTGCGCAAGATAGCGAACACCACCATGCACCAGTTTGGTACTTCTGCTTGAAGTGCCTTTTGCAAAATCAGACTGTTCCAGCAATAATGTTTTGAATCCGCGTGAAGCCGCATCCACAGCTATACCTAAGCCGGTGGCACCACCTCCAACTATAACGAAATCCCAGACTTTTGTTTCATCTGCAATCTGTTCTATCAGGGTTGCTCTTTTAATCTGCATTTTGTTTTCAGTTAAAATCCTGCGTCCCGTTCATCTTTCCACCAGCTCTCCGGGGATATTGAATATGGCAAGTCCATTTAATATGGGATCTGATTTTGCATCCAATATATGCACGCGGATCTGATCACAATTCCTGGATGCAAATGAAATTAAACGTTCGTGTCCGATAGTTGTATTGCTATTTGTGTAAATCAGAGAATCGTTGTTATATAGTTCTATTCTGAAAGATTTTATACGCTGACCCCATTGAAGTGCTTCTTTCAGAAGTATACAGTTCACCGTGACTTCCTTTTTAAAATGAATTTCTAAATATTGATCCTTATAATTATTGCCAAACTTAACCACTTCATTAGTTCCGGAATTAAACCCTGAGATAATTTTTTTATTTAATAATACAGTAACTCCATTTTCATGGAGCAACGAATTTTCAAAACTCTGCGATCGAAGTTTAGCAAATCCAATAAGTGCTGCAGAATCAAAAGAGGATATTAGTCCCCTGGTATCAGGAGGAACATTTAATATTAAATTTGCGCCTCGTCCAATTGATTTTAAATAAATATTAAATAAAGTCTCCGGAGATTTTACCAGGCTGTCTTCTTTTTTATGATAGAACCAACCGGGGCGTATACTCACGTCACACTCAGCCGGTATCCAGTTCAGACCATTTATATTACCCTGGTTAAGCGTATCGTTTGGAGGTGCGCCGATGCCCCTGCTAAATCCTGCAGTATCCAGCAGATTCCAGTTTGTAGTGCCAACAACTCCGTTTTCATTTCCCACCCATCGTATATCAGGACCGATATCACTAAATATCAATGTATTTGGAGCCACCTTACGCATGGTGTTTTCAAAACGATGCCAGTCATACACTTGTTTTTTTCCATTGGGCCCTTCGCCATTTGCACCGTCCCACCAGAATTCGAAGAATGGTCCATAGTTAGCGACTACCTCCTTCATCATATTTATAAAAACTTCATTGTAGGCACTTGTGCCATAGGCAGGATGATTTCTATCCCAGGGAGAAAGATATACACCAAAGGATAATCCATATTCCCGGCAGGCAGCGGATAATTCTTTCAACACATCTCCCCTGCCGTTTTTCCATTTACTTTGTGCTACAGTGTGATTTGAATAGACGCTTGGCCACAGGCAAAATCCGTCGTGATGTTTGGCGGTAATAATTATTCCTGTTGCACCAGCCGCTTTCGCGATCCGGCACCACTGGCGGCAATCCATTTCCGTCGGATTGAATATCTCTTCCTTTTCTGATCCTTTTCCCCATTCCAGATCGGTAAACGTATTCGGTCCGAAATGCATAAATAAATAAAAGGGTGCGTTTTGCCAGGATAGTTGTCTGGCATTCGGTATGGGTCCCACCAATTGTTGGGATCGCCCAATCGTACAAACCAATATGAAAAAAACAAACGGGAAATTTTTCATACAATTAATAAGCGTTTGTTTAATGAAACTATGAAATCAATTCAGATATTCATGATAAGGCGCTGCACTATTCTTTTCTTAACCTAATTTTACCCTATCAAAAAAGTATATGTCATTTTTCAGTAACAAGGTTGTAGTAGTTACGGGTGGAAGTGAAGGGATCGGGAGGGCATTGATCGGGTTGCTTATTGAAACCGGGGCCAAGGTGGCAACTTGTGGCAGGCAGTACGATAAACTATATGCACTGCAGATTGAATATTCTCAATTTATGTTACATACTATGGTATGTGACGTAAGCAATGAAGAGGAATGCAGGCGGTTCATTAAATCTACGGTAGAAACATTTGGAACAATCGATATACTTATTAATAATGCCGGTATCAGCATGCGCTCACTCTTCGACGACACCGAAACAAACGTTATCAGGCAGCTGATGGATGTAAATTTTATGGGCGCCGTGTATTGCACTAAAGAAGCTTTGCCGTATATTATAGAAAGTAAAGGAGCCATTGTAGGCATTTCTTCTGCTGCGGGGTATCGGGGACTGCCGGGACGAAGTGGATATTCTGCGTCAAAATTTGCATTACAGGGCTGGTTGGAATCTCTCAGAACGGAGCTCATGTATACAGGTGTTCATGTAATGTGGGTTTCTCCAGGTTTTACCACATCGAATATTCGCAATGCCGCACTGAACAGCAAGGGGGTCAGCCAGGGCGAAAGTGTTCTTGATGAATCCAAACTCATGAGTGCTGAAACCTGTGCAAAATATATTCTGAACGCAATAGAAAAAAGGAAAAGGGTGCTGGTACTTACCTTTGCGGGCAAGCTGACGGTTTTCCTAAATAAATTTTTTCCGTCTCTGGCTGATAAGTTGGTTTACAGACACTATTTTAAAAATGGGGAACTGGTTAAATAAGGCCGCATAATTTAAAACGAACCGCTCAAGATGGCGCTTATTACCCTTACTTCTGACTTCGGCCTCCAGGATTATGTTGCCGGAGCTATCAGGGGACAACTTCTGCAAATCGATCCATTTTTTCGCATTCACGATATTTCCAACGAAATCGCGCCATTCAATTATCCACAGGCGGCCTATATATGCCGGAATACGATCTGGCAATTTCCGGAACATACTTTTCATATGGTGCTGGTAAACCTGTTTGAACAGAAACCTGAGTTTATCCTGCTGGCTTTTGCAAACGGCCAGTATATTTTCTGCGCCGATAATGGTCTTTTAAATATGATACTTCCAGTTAAACCGGAATATATTATCGGACTGCCGCTGGATAAAAATGAAATTAAAAATACTCTTTATTGTGTCCGGATGATTGGCATGGCCATAAAGGCAATCGAATCAGGCGAGTTGCCGGAGAAACTGGGCAATCCGGATGTAAACTTTATTCAGAAGAACGAACTCCGGCCCTTATTGGGTGAAAACTATATTGAAGGACAGATCCTTTTCATCGATAAATTCGAAAATGTGATAGTAAATATTACACGGGATGAATTTGAAGCACAACGCAGGGGTCGGAGTTTTAGAATTGTTTTCAAAAGAAATGAAATCATTGAAAGAATAAGCGAATCCTATGCAGACGTACCCCAGGGAGAAAAACTCGCCATTTTTAACTCCGCAAATTATCTGGAGTTAGCCATCAATAAAGGCAACGCCGCAGGTCTCTTTGGCCTGCAGGACTTTACCGATCAGACTTTACAGCATCATCTGTTTTACCAGACTGTGAAGGTTTACTTTGAATAAAGTATGGGAGTATGGGAGTATGGGAGTATGGGAATGCGTTTTTTTTATTTGCATATAAAATCAGGTTGTTAAGCTAATGCAAAACATATTCAATTCCCATACTCCCATACTCCCATACTCCCATACTTCTTGTTTAATAGTCCGCCAGTCTCTATATATTTGTCACTCCTAAAAATCAATGGACTATGAATTATAAGAAGGTGAATAACATATCAGGCTGGGTGGTTTGTCTTTTTGCCTGTATGGTATACATTTTAACGATGGAGGCGACCGGCAGTTTCTGGGATTGCGGTGAATTCGTTTCCAGCGCCTATAAATTACAGATTCCCCATCCGCCCGGAGCACCCCTTTTTGTGATGATGGGCCGTTTTTTTATCATTCTCTTCGGCGATAACCCCAATACTGCCGCAAGAGCCGTCAACTTTATGAGTGCAATCCTGAGCGGTTTCACTATTCTTTTCCTTTTCTGGTCTATCACCCATTTTGCACGAAAAATAATTCAACCCAAAGGTCTTGCCCTCAGCTCACAGCAGATTTTTACCATCATGGCAGCCGGTACTGTTGGCGCCCTGGCTTATACTTTCTGCGACTCATTCTGGTATAGTGCCGTAGAAGGTGAAGTATACGGATCTTCTTCTTTTTTCACGGCCCTCGTATTCTGGGCAATTCTGAAGTGGGAAGACGTTGCTGAAGATCCTGTTGCAGACAGGTGGCTCATATTCATATTTTATATGATGGGGCTTTCCAT
>DATHPV010000655.1:0-7783 GCA_035483495.1 Puia sp. | reverse complement strand
AGCATATTGATGAAACTCTGAATCTTTTCTTCTGAAGTTTTATGCGGACCGGCATATCCAATAATGCCTACGTATTCCAGATCGGGATCTACCGGAATTTTATATTCTTTAGCCAGTCTTTTTGTCATTGCTTTTACTTCCGGTGATAAATTCGTACATCCCATATGTGCGGAAAAATGACTGGCATTTGGAATATATTTTAAAGCCAGTTCGATCTGGGCACGAAATTCTTTTTCCACGTCTTCAATTCTCCATTTGTTTTCTGAAATGGATCTGCCCGGATAATTTGGATTTTGGAAAACCATAGGATAGAAATATCCGCTGGAGTCCCTGATACTTGGACAATCAGATAATGGACGCCATTTTACATTTTCCCATTCGCTGGTGAGGTCAAGATGTATGCCCACGTCAATGCCGGGATTCTGTTTCAATAACTTCACCGCTTCAGGAAACCAGGGTGAAGCAACCAACACTTCAATGGAAGATTCGATTCCTTCCTTATAACATTTGATGATAGCTTCGTTGCCTGAATGCGTATAACCCATGTCATCTCCACGAACTACCAGGCGAATGGCATTCTGCTGGGCATAAGAAAAAACCAGAAAAGTACTAAACAGAAAACTGACAAATATTTTCTTCATGATTTAGAATTATTGAAGTTGACATATTAAGGCTTCATATGGTCGCAATTTAATTTCAGAATGCACACCATTTTCTACAAGTATGTCTTTATAATTTGACAGGACGACTTTCGCAAGGGCCACATTTACATTTGCAGATGCTTCCTTATCCGTAAAATTCAGGAGAATCAGGAATTTCTTTCCGAAACCTTCCCTGGTGTATGCATATACATTGGGATTATCCCTGTCCAGTAAACTGTACCTGCCGTAAACCATTGTGAGATTGGTTTTACGAAAGAAAACAAGCTTTTTAAAATAATTAAGACAACTATTAGGATCCTGTTCTTCAAATTCAACATTCACATATTTATAGTTGGGGTTCACGGAGATCCACGGATTACCAGTAGTGAAACCAGCATTCTTTGAATTGTTCCACTGAAAAGGTGTACGTCCATTGTCTCGGCTGGTAAACTTCGAAAGTTCAAGAAATTTCAGAGTATCGGCGTGTATGGCTTTTTGATGTTTATATTCATTGAGCATAGACATATCCCGATAGTCGCCGATTTTATTAAAACGGATATTGTTCATTCCCAGTTCATCACCATTATAATAATAGGGTGTGCCACGCATGGTCAGGATAAATGTGCTTAACATTTTGGATGAAAGAGCTCTGTACGCAGGACGATCGCTTCCAAACCTGCTTACCATTCTGGCCTGATCATGATTGGAAAGAAAAATGGACAGCCAGCCATTTGTAGCAAATGCACTATCCCAACGGCTAAATACTTCTTTAAAATGCAGCAGGCTGTAACCTTCCGGTTTTGCAATATCAACGCCTTCAAATGCATAAGCCATATTCAGTTCTTTCCGATCCGCGTCTACCAGATTATGTGCATCTTCAAATGAATTTCCTGCGCCCTCTGCGACGCTCATTACATCATACTTGCTCAAAACCTCCTTATTCATTTCTTTTAAATAATCATGCAGGTGCGGGCCCATTGCATAATACAATTGAAAATGTTTTTCATATCCGGCCGGGAAGGCGGGGAAGGTGGTATCTTTTGCTACAAATTGAAAAGCATCCAGTCTGAATCCGTCAATGCCCTGATCTCCCCAGAATTTCATGATGTCAAATACTTCCTTGCGAACCTTTGGATTTTCCCAGTTCAGATCAGGTTGCTTTCTTGAAAAATAATGGAGATAGTAAGACTTCGTTAATGAATCATATCTCCAGGCATCGTGGTTTACATCGAAGAGACTATATCTTGCCGGCGGCTTTCCTTTTTCTGCATTCCACCAGTGATAATAATTACGATATGGATTTGCTCTTGAACTTCGGCTTTGTTTAAACCATATATGTTCGTCACTGCTGTGATTCACCACCAGATCCATTACCAGTTTAATTCCCCGTTCGTGCAGGCCTTTTACGAGAGCAATAAAATCTGGCATTGTTCCAAAGTCCTTCATGATTTTGCGATAATCGCTCACGTCATATCCATTATCGTCGTTGGGTGAACTATAAATAGGATTAAGCCAGACCACGTTAACGCCGAGGCTTTTAATATAATCCAGTTTGGAAATGATTCCTTTCAGATCGCCGATACCATCGCCATCAGCATCCTTAAAACTTCGGGGATATATCTGATATACAACTGCTTCCTTCCACCATTTTCTGTCTTGTTCAGTATTCTGTTGCGCAAAACCATCAATAGCAATGAAAACAAAAACGCCAGCTAATAGAAAAGAAAGAAAAGTTAGTTTCATGCAATCGTGTTCTTCTTAATTACAATTCAAGACCAGGAAATATGATCCTAAAGTTAACGCGCATCTGATGATTAGTGCATAAAAAAAACGGCATGGATCATGCCGTTTGTTAAAATTCGATCTATGAGAAATTATTATTTCGTGGCAGCATTGATTGGAACACGGTCAAGAAATTATGACCCTGTCAATTTTATCGTTGGCGTCGAAATGCAAATCGGTATGCATCCACTGTGCCATGTGTTTGCCTGTTTTATATTTAGCTACCGTCAGATGCCAGCTTAAGGCCCAGATTCCTGGTAAATGAGCCGGCTGCTGAGGTACATTTACTTTTACCGCCAACCATATCTGACTGAGAAAATTGATGGAATCAATTACTTCAGATCTTCTCTTCTTCCAGTATGCGGTTATGGCTGCCTTACCTGCAAGACTGTCTCCGTTGTTCCAAACATATACTGCATTATCAGCAAAAGCGCTCAGGTAAGAATCGATATCACCTGAAGACAAACCTTCCAAACTTTTCTTACCGATGTCAGAATACTTTGAATCGGCGATTTCAGTTGGCAGAATTTTAGCTGGTGCGGCGACGACAGTGTCAGTGCCAGATGAAGGCTGGCCTCCCCATTTTCCACCTGAACAGGCAAAAAACAAAAATGAAATCAATGCCAGTGGCATAAGTTTTTTCATACTTGATTAATTTGAAGGTTAATTAATACACAGGGCAAAGAAGGGGCTGTAGTTACCGAGGGCCTGATTCAGAATGAATATATGCTAAAGAAATCAAATGCGTATAGGCATCGGAGTTATTTCCCTACAATAATATTCCCGTGACGAAGAAATAAATCCCGATACAGGATATACCAAGACTGATAAACCAGAGCAATCTTTTTTTAGTGAGAATGGCAATTGCAGAGATGGCAATTGAAATCTGAAACAACGTTACTGCTCTTGCAAGAATGGAATGATGTTCGAGGTGAATGTGAGAAGCTTCTTCCGATTCCTTGGCTTCTTTTTGAATTTCAGCCTGTTCTGATTTATACCTTGCACTACGGGCTTCCTTGTCAGGACTTGCAGATAACGATAAGATTTCATCCTTTATTCCTTTAGCCTGGTAGAATGCCCATTTGTCGGAAGCCCGGATTTGTTCAATGACGGCTTCGTCTGCATGATGGCCTGCCAGTAAACTCGCCATGGCGGCAAACACGGCCATCAGAGCTGTAGAAATGGCGATTGCCATTCCACCTTTCCTCTCCTTTGCTTCCACAGCTTCTTCTACCCTTTCTTCAATGGTTTCATGCAGGCCTTCTGTTGGGACTTCCATCTCTTCCATAAGCGTATATATTTATTGATAAATGTAAATATTTCCCCCGATTTATACTATCGGCCAAATCCGGTCAATAGCAGTCTGTTAACAATTGGGCTGCAAAAAACCTTTTTATCTTTATCGAAAGGTATTCAAATTGCTATAATGGATTTCCGTTAAGTATGAAATCGACAAATAATATTCACCCCGGTAAAATACTGCAGGAAGAATTCCTGATTCCTTTGCAGATTACAGCGTACCGGCTGGCAAAACATGCTTCCATCCCTCAAACGAGAATTTCAGAAATTATCAAAGGCAACCGGAGGATCACGGCAGACACAGCTTTGAGGTTCTCCATTTATTTTGGTAATTCACCAAAATTCTGGCTGGGACTTCAGGATGATTATGATCTGGAAGAGGAAAAAATTACAAAAAACCAGGAGTTAAGCAGGATCAAACACTATTCTTCTGAATCATAATAAGAGAAGGCTATACAAATTGAGCTGAAGAATTATCTCCTTTCCAGCATTTGTTCCAAATGCATTTTTACTGCAGGCCACTCTTCTGCCAAAATGGAATACCTCGCAGTATTTCTCGGGATACCGTCCACTGCCAGTCGATGAGCACGAAGAATTCCCTCGAATTTGGCTCCAATGCGTTCTATGGCTTCACGGGATCTGGTATTTCTGGCATCCGCACATAAATAAACACTGAATGATTCCCATTTTTCAAAAGCCTTTGTCAATAATAGTAATTTGGCTTCCGTATTGGCGGCGGTTCTGACAGCCGTACTACTCAGCCAGCTATATCCTATTTCGCAGGTATCAGGGAATTTCCAACCGAATCTGGGACTGTCGGGACTCCATGCCCACTTCTCCAAATTCCAAAGACGGGTAGATCCAATCACCAAACCATCATGCTCGCGAACAATCACAAAAGGATCCGCTTTCCCCGCTTCTCTCCATTCGATAGCTGTCTGAATATATTTGTGTGCCTGATCCTTACCTTGTAATACAGGACTCCATTTATAGAGATCCCGATCGAGCGCGGCTGCTGCTGCTAACCCATCTGAATGGCTGAAGTCCATGGGTTCGAGTCGGATCCATTTTCCCTGCAAAGTGACTGATTTCTCCATGATGAGCTTCTTCTTCTATGTTTCTTTCAGAACCGCTAAAATAAACAATCTCCTGCGCCCCACCTTCTCGGCTATTCATCTCCGGTATTGAAGCAAATCTGTAATTTCCCCCTTCCCGTTTATATAGATTGTTAATATAATATGTAACTTCCTTATTCACTAAACCTCACAACATGGACACAAAAAAATTCCTGATCGGAACACTGGTGGGAGGAATTGCCATCTTCTTCATCGGATATTTACTCTACGGCGTTTTGTTATTGAATTTTTTCAATCAGCATTCTGTCGCTCCAGCTGGTTCGATGAAATCAATGAATGATTTCTCCTGGGGTGCACTTGTTTTCGCCAATTTCGCAACGGGTGCCCTGCTTAGTTATATATTCCTGAAAATTGGCAATGTGAATTCCTTTGGAAGGGGCGCAGGCTTAGGATTTGTGATCGGATTTTTAATGTACACGGGTAATTATCTTCTTAGTTATGCTACAGGAAATAATATGGATCTTACCGGTACGTGGGCAGACGTGATAACAGGGGCTGTGTTAACTGCGATCGCAGGTGGAATTATTGCTGCGGTATGGGGAATGGGCAAAAAGAAAGTTTAGTTTTTCAATTTTCATTGTCGAAGTCAGTGGCCATATTCTTTTGAGAACCGATGGTCCTGACTTTTTATTTTTACGTATATCATATCAGAAGAGAATAACATGAAAAAGATATACATTTTTTTGTTTGGAATTTTCCTGATGGAGACCGCCAGTGCGCAAAAGAACTTTAACGACAGTATTGCAGACAGCCGTAACCGCATAACAGAAACAGCCATGCTGACGCTGGGTGGCTGGGCGGCAGCAAATATTGCCGCAGGTTTTATTATAGCTGGTCAAACTCAGGGGCAGACAAAATATGTATGGCAAATGAATGCCTATTGGAACCTCGTAAACGGAGGGCTCGCCGTAATGGGATATATCAGAGCACGTAAAGCAATGTCCCTTAAATATGGATTCTCTGAGAATGAGTCGGAACAAATTTCCATCGAAAAATTATATGCATTAAACTTCGGTCTTGACCTGGCCTATATAGCAACAGGTTTTTTTCTTCATGAAAAGGGAATGCATGAATCCAATTTAAAATCCCATGACCAATTGATGGGATATGGCACCAGCCTCGTGATACAGGGTGGATTTCTTTTGTTGATGGATGGAATTGTCCTGAGTCTTCATCATAAAAATTCTGTACGGCTGAATAAAAAATTAAAGAGTCTTGAACTGGGTGCAGGACCCAACGGGCTCGGGTTGAGTTACAAGTTTTAAATTCTGAAACCATGAGTGGTATTCCCTTTACAACAATCGACTGGACAAATATACCAGCGGTTGATCATCCTGGCGAAACAGGAGTAGTCAGTTCCAAAACAATTCAATATCCCGGATTAAGAATCCGCTTGGTGGAATATTCGGATGGATATCTTGCCGATCACTGGTGTCAGAAGGGGCATATTGTTTATTGTCTCGAAGGCGAGCTTATCAACGAACAGGAAAATGGCGAATCAGTTTTTTTGAAAAAAGGAATGGGATATATCGTGTCAGATGGTTTAAGTTCACACAGATCGAAGACCCATCATAAAGTAAAACTATTAATTATCGACGGTGATTTTCTGAAATGAGTTCCACTAGTTTTTTCCTAATCGGTAACTAACACCAATCTGAAAGCTGGTTGCATAAGTTCCGAAATTTAACTGCATAAATCCGGCATAAGGTCCACTCGACATATGAAAAGTAGTTGAATAATAACTCAGTGGAAAAATATTTGTGGTAGGAGTAGCGGGATATATGACCGATTTATTTATTGAATAATCTGATTGTGGATTAATCAACTCGCCCACTGCAAACCTGAAACCCCATTCGTTCCTGTGATGATCTTTCCAAACTAAATCCGTATACAAACCAATCGTTGCCATAAACTTCTTTTTGAAGATAATCGTTGCCGTAGAATCTATCAGTCTGTTTCTAAATCGTGCGTAGTCACCAAATTCATTTTGTATGGAAGTTTCCACACCAAGCGCCCTCCATTCTCCTTTTGAAAATGGAATTACATAGTTAATGCCACCTGATGCACCATAACTTCCGATTGTGTAAGCGGTGCCTTGTACATGGTATATGGTATCGAGAGGATTGGAAACAGGGCCAAATATTGTTGGATCATAGGTATATTTTATATTGTAGAATTCGCCAGTATGATATGTTCCCAGTGTAAAGTTTGCTCCGTAATATGCCTGCACACTTCCAAAATTATTACTTCGGTAGATGCTCGTTTGAAATGCATTCAGATAATCACGACCCTGATAGTTTGCACTTCCCGTGGTAAAAACAAAACTGCCATAGGTAGCTCCCTTTATGGAATCGGAGACAAGGGGAATATTATGATAAGGATTTGAATTTGCGTTTTGAGGGCTCAGATAATAACTCTGAGATGTAATTACACAACTCTGAAGTAATGGAAAAATAAGTATAACAGCTGCAAGCTTTTTGTACATGGCGGTTTGGGTCAGAGGGGTTAAACGGGATGCTGCTTATCAAATACAAATTTTCATATAAATCCTGTTCTTTATATATAAATTGTAATTGAAAAATTACAAATGATTCAAAGTATCAGAACGAACTCCGGGAATAAATATTTTCAGGAACTCGTAAAACTACTCGATAAAGACCTTAGCATACGCGACGGGGCTGACCATTCCTTTTATTCCCAGTTCAACAAAATAGACATGATAAAGCATGCCGTGGTTGCTTTTGACAATGAAAAACCCGTGGGATGCGGCGCCATTAAGGAACTTTCAAAAGATTCTACGGAGGTAAAGCGCATGTATGTATTGCCGGAAAGAAGGGGTGAAGGAATTGCTACGGCCATTTTGAAAGAACTGGAAGACTGGGCATCAGAATTACATTATGAGAAATGTCGTTTGGAAACAGGGAA
>DATHPV010000654.1:0-3338 GCA_035483495.1 Puia sp. | reverse complement strand
TGCCTGGCTATTTCCTGCCAGATCAATACCTGATTTTTATTTACATCCAATACTTTACGCAGAGCCGGGTTTGCAAAATTCTCGTAGGCAAGTTTTTTTTCTTTTTCACTCCAACGATTTTCTTCCACACACATAACGGATACGTATTGGTCCTTACCATTCGGCTCCAGTAAAGTATCCCTGGTAATCATACGATCCTGTCTGCCGCCGGAAATAAGTTCACCGGATGAAATATAGATTGTTTGATCAGAATGATTATTGATTCGAAGAAAATGTACGTTTTCAGTGGATGCCGTTCCCCTTTCTGACAAAACTGCAATTCCCTGCCTGATCGCCTGACTCAGGCTTATCGCTTTCGGAGCTTTTTTGCCAAATCCATTTTTTGGCCTGACGGGAATAATGCGAAGGTTTTTAAATTCGACGGCAGAATCATAATCCACATATACATTATCGTATGTGATCTCCTGCGCCGGCAGGAATTTCAGGAAAAAAAGGCATACAATGGTTGCAAAAAATTTCACGGGTGAATATACTATTTCGGTCGGCTTCGGGCAACCCGGCACTCCTGCTTTAACAAAATAATCCTGATCTTTGCTACCCATGGAAAAAAAAGTAAGAGTACGATTTGCACCCAGCCCCACGGGCGGTTTGCATCTCGGAGGTGTGCGCACAGCCTTATACAATTATTTGTTTGCCAGGCAGCACAATGGTGATTTTATTCTCCGGATTGAAGACACGGATCAAAGTCGTTTTGTGGCCGGTGCGGAAGAATATATTTATGAAAGTCTTAAATGGTGCGGACTCGAACCCGATGAAAGTCCGCAGAAAGGGGGACCATGCGGACCGTATCGCCAAAGCGAAAGAAAAAAAAATTATCTTAAATATGCAGAAAAGCTGGTTGAAACCGGCCAAGCCTATTATGCTTTCGATACCCCGGAAGAGCTGGAATCTATGCGTTCTTCTCATAGAACCGCTTCCAATCCTTCTCCACAGTACGACCACCAAACACGCATGCATATGCGTAATTCACTGACGCTCGCTCAGGACGAAACAAAAAATCTGTTATCGTCAGGTATTCCTTTCGTAATCCGGATCAGGATGCCGGAAAACGAAACCCTTCATCTGAATGACATGATCCGCGGAAGAGTAGATTTCAATACTTCGCTGGTGGATGATAAAGTCTTACTGAAAGCGGATGGAATGCCAACCTATCACCTTGCAGTAGTGGTGGATGATTTTCTTATGGAGATCTCCCACGCATTCCGTGGTGAAGAATGGCTGCCCAGTGCTCCGGTTCACTTATTGTTATGGAGGTATTTGTTTGGAGAAGAAAATATGCCGGCCTGGGCACATTTTCCACTTATCCTTAAACCAGACGGTAACGGTAAACTCAGTAAGCGGGATTCTGACCGGCTCGGAATTCCTATCTACGCCATGGACTGGAAAGACCCGATTACTGGTAGCGTCATTTCTGGTTTTCGTGAAAACGGATTCTTACCTGAAGCTTTTGTAAATATGCTGGCAGTTCTTGGCTGGAATGATGGAACGGAACAGGAGTTATATGCTATTTCAGAATTGATTGAAAAATTTTCTATAGATCGTGTTCATAGAGCAGGTGCGAAATTCAATTATGAAAAAGCGAAGTGGTTTAATCAGGAATGGATCCGCAAAATACCGATGGACGAACTTAGTCATGCTGTGAGAAAAATCTATGAACATCATCAGCTTCACATTCCTGACGAAAACTATCTGCGCGAAGTAATTCTGCTGATACGGGAACGTTGTCACTTATTACCAGAGTTCTATACGCAGGGTAAATTGTTTTTCAAGGCTCCGGAGAAATGGGATTTGGATGCGATAAAAGCCAAATGGACAAAAGAAAAGGCTGGTTTTTTCTACGATTACATTGCATCGTTTGAAAAAATAGCCGAATGGAATGCCTATAATCTTGAAATATCATTTAAAGAACTTGCGACTTCACAGCAAATAAAACCGGGTGAACTCCAGCTTCCATTGCGTATTATGCTTGTTGGTGAAAAATCCGGCCCTCCGGTTTTTGATATAGCAGCCCTTCTGGGGAAAAAAGAAGCTGCTTTAAGAATAAAAAACTTGTTGGCAGAAACCGGCAACTGGTGACGCTTATGAAAAGGACCAACTGGTTTTTAATCTTACTGGCACTTGTAAAATTCCTACTACCATTTCTATTGCAGAATTCTGTTTACGAGCCGCATCGTGATGAATTTTTGTATCTGGCGGAGGGAATGCATCCTGCATTTGGTTTTATGGAAGTGCCTCCCCTTCTTTCTGTTTTCGCCTGGATCACCAATTTATTCGGCAATGGAAAGTTCTGGATAAAATTCTGGCCGTCGTTGTTTGGCGCACTGAATTTTATGCTGATAGGCAGGATCATTTTGTTGCATGGAGGAAAACGGTTTGCACTATTCCTTCTATTTTGCTGTTTTATTTTTACCGGTTTTTTGCGTGTCCATTTTCTTTTCAACCAAATTTTCTGGAAGTCTTTTTTTATAGTGTAATTGCGTATGGATTGATTCTGTTTATTCAGACTTCAAACAACAAATACCTCTATCTCACTGCTTTGGGTATGGGGTTGGGTCTCTTAAGCAAGTACTCTATCGCATTCTATATCATAAGTCTTTTGCCGGCACTACTCCTGACAAAACAAAGAACAATTTTTCTAAACAGACATTTTTATTATGCCTTATTCTTTGCCTTCCTGATTTTTTTGCCCAATCTGATCTGGCAATATATTCACCATTTCCCTGTTGCCTATCATATGCATGAGCTCACATCAACTCAGCTCCAATATGTTCCACCATCTGATTTTCTAATAGATCAGCTGCTGATGTTTCTGCCATGCTGTTTCATCTGGGTTACCGGTTTCCTGTATTTACTATTAAACAAAACACAAAGGCCTTATATTTTTTTATGCTGGGCCTATCTCGGAGTAATTGCTATTTTACTTTGGTTTCACGGCAAGAATTACTATGCGCTGGGCCTGTACCCGATACTCTTTGGATTCGGATCTCTCGCCATAGAAAAATGGACAACAACTTCACGCTATTTTCTGCGATATGTTTTTTCTCTATGGATCCTGGTGTTGGGGATATATTTTCTTTTCATTTCATTACCTATCATAAAACCTGAGAAACTGGTCAGGTATTATCAGGACACACACTCAAATGGCACAGGTATCTTGAGATGGGAGGATCAGCATGACCATCCCCTTCCTCAGGATTTTGCTGACATGTTGGGTTGGGAAGAAATGGCTGCAAAAACTTCTAACGCCTTTCATTCGCTCGACAGTAGTCAACAAGCGA
>DATHPV010000653.1:0-6972 GCA_035483495.1 Puia sp. | reverse complement strand
GATAAGGTTTACCTGCCCAGATAATCTGAACCGGATATTTCTTATTGTTGAGCAAGTCGGTAAATTTTTTCTTATCCCTTGCAATCAGATCAGCTCTTTTATAACCTGCAAATCTGCGGGCCCATACAATCGTAAATGTATCAGGGTTAAATAATCTGCCTGTTTGGTCCGCCACCAGCTCAAAAGATCTCTTCTTTAAAAAACGTTTTCGATCGTCCCACCAGAAATTATCGCCTTCATCCAATTTTTTATATAGTTGCTTATCGGCCCAATAGGTCCAATTTTGAGCATTGGTTATATAGATTATAGGACAAATGCCCTGATATTTACTCCACATTATCTGAGCAACTTTCCCGTGTAATCTCGAGACTGCATTGGCAAGATGAGAAAATCGGAGTGCTGCGAGAGAATGATTGAAAAGATGATCTTCCATGCCTGTTAAACGAGCTGCTTCTTCAATAGACAAACCACAGAAATAACTCATGTCAAAACATAACTGCATGTCGTGTTTTTCATTGCCGGCTTCTTCGGGAGTATGGGTGGTAAATACCAACCTCTTTTTGACTTCTGCCAGGTTCTTATTGAATTTCTGGTACAGGTAAAAAGCAGCACTGATTCCGTGCGCTTCATTTAAATGATATAGATCTGGCTGAAAATTAAGCTGGTCAACCAATTTAGCTCCTCCCACTCCAAGCAATATAAACTGTGCGACTTTGGTGGCAAGATTTGCGTCATACAAACGGTGGCATATCGTCTGAGAAACATAGTCGTTTTCTGTCAGGTCAGTACTCAATAAAAAAAGAGGAGCTCCGTTGAACGTTTCCGGGGCCAGATACCAGGCTTTAACCCAAACCGGATGATCATGGATGTTGATCTGGAATTTGATACCAGTATCCTGCAAAAAAGGATATTGCTTTTCAACCCAGGTAACCTGCAGACTTTGGTCCTGGTTTCGGGCCTGGTCATAATAACCATATTTCCAGAGTATTCCTATAAATATTGTATTCTGACGAAGTTCGAACGCGCTTCTTACATGGGACCCGGCAAGAAACCCCAGGCCACCGCTATATATTTTTAACGGCTGATGAACCGCAAACTCCATGGAGAAATAGGCTACTTTTTTCGCAAAACGATTGTCTACCGGATAAGGAACTGAAAAGTTTGTAAAATTCATATAGATTGAGTAAACGGACAGGTATTTATTTTATTTTATCGCCGCTTTGTCTTCGGCGACTTCGTATTTACTTCTTTTTGTTTAGTATAAGCCCCTTCAAAAAAACAACGAATGTCCCTGTGGTTACCACAGCCTTCCAATTCTTTCATCCGGACATTTTTCTCATTAAAATTAAATTCCAATGAACAGGGATCTCCGTTTGCAATATACCGGGCGACATTGGAAGAAACAAAACGGGCTTCCCCTTTGAGCTCGCCATTGCAATTCCCATTGTCTTTTTCAAAATGAACAAAAAAACGAAGTACAGAATTGTTCTTTCCATCGCGAAATGAGATAAAATTTCTTTTATCCTGAATATAATCTCCGGTGAATTTATGCTTGTGACTCAGAGTATCGATGGGATTATAAATTCGTGCAACCTTTGGTTTCCCCTCATTCGATTCCCGCATAATGAGCGTAAAAACTCCCTCTTCATTATAAACATATACGGTACGGACAAAAAAGCTTCGGCCCTCGTTATCTTTACGAATACGACTCACTGAAACAGTATATTTATTGTCAATTCCGGCTATATAATGCAGTTCTGATTCGCGATCATGGATTATAAGAGGCATACCAGTTCGGAACTTCAAATCTTTATCAAGGCATGCCACATACAATACTTTTTTTTCAGGAGCAACTGCTTTTATGAAGAGGTAAGTCTCTGCATTCTTTACAACCAGTTTACCTGAAGCAAAAAGCCTGGGCTTGATTGATTTCCCAAAAATTTTCTGGATCAGGGAGTCCGGTAAGAATTGGCTGTAAACCATCCAATTTAGCGCTGAGTCACCCTGTTTTCTGGCCAGTGAACTATCCGCGAAACTTAATGGAAGATTTAATGTCCGAAACATTGCCTGAAAGTCCTCAGGCTCGATTTTTTTAGACCCTAAGTCTCCTTCAGCAGTTTTATGCCGGCACGATATGAGAATAGTCAGACTCAGAAAAACAAGCATCAGTTTCATTAATCGCATGCCGACTATTTAAAATCCAAAAGTAAAGATTCAGAGATTACCCAACAGACTATAATTTTCCTTCGGTTATTGGGAACAAATTTTAGATTTGTTTAAACCCGCTTTCATTTAAAATCCGAAAACTACCATTTTTACCAATGATGCAATCGAAGTACAGTGATTTGTCTTTAAGTGAGGTACATGGATCCGTAGAGGTGAAGAATACAGGGCCCCGCTGGAGGCAGATTTTCTCCTTTTTCGGACCTGCATACCTCGTCAGCGTGGGATATATGGATCCTGGCAACTGGGCGACTGATATTGCGGGTGGCAGCCAGTTTGGCTATCGGTTACTTTGGGTTTTGTTGATGAGCAACGTAATGGCTTTAGTACTTCAGGGTTTTTCAGCCAGACTTGGAATTGTTCGAGGCAGGGATTTAGCGCAGGCCAACCGGGAAGCCTATCCAAAATTTGCGAATTTCTGTCTATATGTTTTGGCAGAAATTGCCATTACCGCGTGTGACCTGGCTGAAGTGTTGGGTATGGCTATTGGTATTCAACTTCTTACGGGTCTTCCGCTTATCTACGGTGTGGCGGTTACAGCTTTGGACACTTTTCTATTGCTATTTCTACAACGTCTGGGAATGAGAAAACTCGAGGTGTTTATTTTAAGCCTGATCGCCATCGTTGGAATCTCATTTTTTATTGAAATATTTCTCGCAAAACCAGATTTATCAGAGATCGGTCGTGGTTTAGTTCCTTCGTTACAAAATTCTGCGGCTCTTTACGTCGCGATAGGGATTATAGGGGCAACAGTAATGCCACACAATTTGTATCTGCACTCTGCTTTAGTCCAAACACGAAAAATACAAAGAGATGAGGATCACATCAGGAAAGCGGTAAAATTGAATTTATGGGATTCTGCAATTGCACTTAATCTGGCTTTTTTGGTAAATGCGGCTATACTTATTCTGGCCGGGGCTGTTTTTTTCAAATCCGGGCGAACGGATATAGCATCGATTACTGAGGCCCATAAACTGCTTTCTCCGCTGTTGGGATCTAAAATGGCTTCGATTCTTTTTGCAATAGCGTTGATAGCCGCAGGACAAAGTTCCACTATCACTGGTACGATCGCCGGGCAAATCGTAATGGAGGGTTATCTGCACCTTCGTATAAATCCTCTGTTGCGGAGGCTTATCACACGATTGCTGGCTATTATTCCGGCAGTCCTGGTAATCGGATTATCAGGCGAGCACCGTGTCGATCAACTACTGGTGTTGAGTCAGGTGGTGCTGAGCCTGCAACTTGGATTTGCCGTAATTCCACTTATTCATTTTGTAAGTGATAAAAAAAAGATGGGTGTATTCAGAATCAGGAAAACTACCATGTTGATTGGCTGGAGCATTGCCGCGTTACTACTTTTTCTAAATTTCAAACTTGTATTGGAAGAAGGGCAACAATTTTTTAGTCTTCCGGGATTGGTAATCTGGAAAATTCTTTCTGTTTTGATATTAGTCGGGGCGTTGACACTTTTAATATTTATTCTGGTACATCCGCTATTGAGTAAAACGACTGTAAAAGATGTGCCGTTACACGGAGAAAGTAAGTCTGACATAAAACTTGAGATTCCAGAATTCAGGAATATTGCAATAGCATTGGATTTCAGCAGACAGGATGAAAAGCTACTTGCATTTGCCATTGGACAAGGGGGAACTGAAAGTAACTATATATTAATTCATGTTGTAGAGAGCGCTTCCGCGAGAATGCTCGGAAAGCAAAGCGACGATTTGGAAACAAGAACCGACCAGGAGCGCCTGAATGTTTACCGGTCTTCTTTGGAAAATAATAACTATAAAGCCATTACAAGACTGGGATATATTCATCGGGCGAAAGAAATTGTTCGTATCGTGAGAGAAGAAGGCGCTGAAATCCTCGTAATAGGTGCACACGGACATACCGGACTGAAAGATTTTATTTATGGAGAAACAGTAAATTCAGTTCGACATGAACTTAAGATACCTGTTCTCATTGTGAATTTGTGAGAACTATTTTATGAGGTGTTTGAGACGACTAAACGTTTCTGGTTTCATGTTCAGATAGGAAGCCAGATATTTCTGGGGAACACGTTGTAACAGGTAGCCGTTGTTTCTTATAAAATTAATAAACCTTTCCTGTGAAGTCAGCCGCACACGATTATACTCCAGGCTTTCCTTTTTAAGATATTCCTGTGTTGCTATCAACCTGCCAAGTCTCTCCATTTTTGGACTGAACTCGTATAGTTTTTCCACGTTTTCCATAGTTATTGAAACAACCATCATCGGTTCCAAAGCTTCGACGGAAAAATTTGACGGTTCGCCAGACATAAAAGAATCGTAACAACAAATAATTTCATTTTCCCGGGAAAACTGCATAACCATCTCTTCATTTTTCCGGATAAAATATTTCCTTGCAAGACCTTGTAAAATAAAATTCAAATACTTTTCCACCTGGCCTTCTTCTACCAGCTTTTGTTTTTTTTCGAAATTACGCAGCTCGAACAAACTCGCCAGGAAGGTGAATTCCTGGTCACTTAAATAAACATAATTTGATAAGTAAGATTTTACGATATCAATTAAGTCCATGAAAAATTGTTTGACTTTGTAAGGTAGCAAGATGTTGGAGAGGTGACAAATTTTTATGTCCCAGGTGTAAGCCTTAGACATTAAGCTTTAAGCACGGATAGCTTTGAGAATTGCTTCAATTCATGTAGGTTTGCTGACTTTTCTTTAAAAATTATATTCATGTCCAAAAAAATTAAAATTGCAAATCCCGTAGTAGAATTGGATGGGGATGAAATGACCCGGATAATCTGGAAGTTTATAAAAGAAAAACTGATTCTGCCTTATCTCGAACTGGATATTAAATATTTTGATCTCGGAATTGAGTCAAGGGATCAGACAAACGATCAGATAACTATTGATGCCGCTAATGCCATCAAACAAGTAGGAGTTGGAATTAAATGTGCAACAATTACACCGGATGAGGCAAGGGTAGAAGAATTTCATTTAAAACAGATGTGGAAGAGTCCCAATGGTACCATCCGAAATATTTTAGATGGTACTGTATTTCGTGAACCCATCGTAATAAAAAATATTCCGCGACTCGTCGTAAACTGGACGGCGCCTATTATTGTGGGAAGACATGCTTTTGGTGATCAGTACAGGGCTACCGATACGGTTATCAAAGGAAAAGGGAAACTGACGATGACCTTCACTCCGGCAGATGGCAGCCAGCCCCAGACATTTGAAGTATATGATTTCAAAGGCAATGGTGTTGCCCTTTCAATGTATAATACAGATGAAAGTATAATGGGCTTTGCCAGAAGTTGTTTTAATATGGCTCTCAGCAAAAAATGGCCACTGTATCTTTCCACAAAGAACACTATTCTAAAAAAATATGATGGCCGCTTCAAAGATATTTTTGAGGAAATATACCAGCAGGAATTCAAACAAAAATACAAGGAGGCGAATATTACGTATGAACACAGGCTCATTGACGACATGGTAGCAAGCGCATTAAAGTGGAACGGAAACTTTGTATGGGCCTGCAAAAATTATGATGGTGACGTACAAAGTGATACTGTTGCTCAGGGATTTGGTTCTTTGGGTTTGATGACATCCGTTCTTATTACACCTGACGGAAAAATCATGGAGGCAGAAGCAGCTCATGGAACTGTTACACGTCATTACCGCGACCATCAGGCAGGTAAGCCCACTTCAACCAATCCAATAGCGTCCATCTTTGCGTGGACCCGTGGACTTGCATTCAGAGGTAAGCTAGACGGCAACGCAGAACTTATCCGATTTTGCGAAATTCTGGAGCAGGTGTGTATAGAAACAGTTGAAAGCGGAAAAATGACTAAAGACCTTGCAGTATGTGTTCATGGTAATAAAGTAACTGCGGGTAAGGATTATTTGAATACGGAAGACTTTCTGGAAGCCATAGATCAAAATCTTAGGAACAAAATCGCCTGAGCGGAAATGAAAAAACCATCCCATTTTGTAGTTCCGTGGACAGTCCCGGTAACCCAAAAAGAGATGGCTTTTCTCTAACGATTGCTTACTAAAAAAAGATTATTTCTTAGTTGAATCCACTACTTTCTTAGTAGTATCCTTCATTGCAGCAGCAGAAGTATCAACCGTAGTTTTTGTACTGTCTTTCACTATAACGCTATCAGTCTTAACAGTCGCTGAATCAGTAGAAGTTGTTGAGCTGGCAGAACCATTACAGGCTGCGAAAGCACCAATTGCTAAAACGGCTAATAGTTTTTTCATTGTTATTTGTTTGATTATGAATGATTTCATGTTAATACAGAGAATTACAAAAAGTAACCTCCTGTTACAGCTAAAATCTTCAATAATTTTTTTTTACTTTCGTAATTGAATGATTATTAGTTGTTTATATTAAGGGCCGTGTTCAATAATCCAATTGAAAAAGGTAAAAAAGGCGCAAAATCCATTTTTTTCATCTTTTCCCATCTTTTCCCTTATCAATTGGGTTACGATTCTTTACTTTCAGTATTAAATAAAGCCTGGGGTGACTATTGACAGCAATGAGCAAGCATTATTGAAGGGTTTGGCAGGAAATGACCGAAAAGCGATAGAATCAATATATAGGGCCCACTATAGTATGATTCAAACTCTGATTATCAACAATAGTGGTACATCGGATGATGCCAGGGACATTTTTCAGGAGGCGATCATCGTTTTATACGAAAAAGCCAAATCGGGAAGTTTTGAGTTGCATGCGCAATTAAAAACATATCTGTACGCA
>DATHPV010000652.1:0-9116 GCA_035483495.1 Puia sp. | reverse complement strand
CGACAACCAGCAGCGTGTCTCCCAACACCAGCGTGGCGGGAGCGCAAAGATCGTCGTACACATGATGATAAGGTTTTAAAAAAGAACGGCGGATGAAATGCCAGTTCAGCATATCGCTGCTCCACCAGTATCCCCACTGGTTGGTGGAGAACAAATAATAATCGCCTTTATACATAGTAATAACAGGATCGGCCGTAGCGCGGTGCCTGCCTGCTTCAGAGAAATTTGGTATGGGTGTATAACCGTAATCTAAATTGATAGGATTACAATACGTTCTTTGCTGGGCCTCTGCATACAACTGCCATGAAATCAGGCAGACAAAAAGCAATAACCAATTTTTCATGAATCAATTATGATAAGGATATCCAAACCCAAGATTCCTGAGCCCCTTCTGTATATCGGGTATCTGCATAAATAATTTCCATATTAAACCTGTTCTGTAATTTTCAATCATTACAACAATCGGTCCTTCATCAATGGCCAGATGTGTTTTTGCATACCAGTTGTGTGTTTCACTGAATCCATCGGAGAAACCATAAGGCCCCCAGATTTTATCACCCAGATCATAATAGAAATGTTTCAAAGCCTGCATGGAATATTCAGGAGTATATGGAAAAGAAGAAAGTGCAGCCGTGGGCTGAATAACGCCCAGATCAACTTCAGGACAATGAGCAACATAACCTTTGTAACTATCGCCGGCAGTTAATCCCCAGCAGTTTTCTCCATAACCTTTATATTTTTTCGGATTCTCAATACAATAAGCCCTGTTTATAAGGGTATGATTCTTTACCTGTAGCCAATAGTCAACACCTAAACTATCGGTTAAATGACGGGGATCGATTCCGAGATAAGTGTATTGTTCAAAAAATAAGGGACCACCTTTATCATAATTTCCCAATGGTAAAACAAAGCCATAATATGAGTTGCCATTTTTCCAACCGTGACTGTTTACCCAGGTATGTGTATACACCGCTTTCGAAATGGGGTGTGTTGGTGAAGAAGCAGAAATGATATGTGTAATTAAAGCTTCGTCATATCCAAACACCGGGAAGTTCATGTCGAAATCATTGTAAGGACTCCAGTGCCAGTATAATGTATTACCGCCCTTTGTCTGCCATTCCCAGTTGGCAGTCTCCCACATCTGGTTCACTCTTTTTCGAAAATATTTTTCTTCCAAACTATTGCCGCTATAATATTCTCTGGCTACCAGCATACCCATCAAAAGATAAGAAGTCTCAACAATGTCTGCGCCATCGTCTACTCTGCCGAAGGGAATCGTTTTACCAGTTGTACCATTTATAAAATGGGGATAGATGCCATGAAAGCAATCGGCATGAGTTAAAAAATCTGCAATCTTCGTCAACCGCCTGAGTGCGGTATCTCTGCCAATCCAACCGCGATTCACAGCGACAATGGTTGCCATAATTCCAAATCCTGTTCCACCTGTCGCGCACGCATCAGCTCCGAATGTATCCTTGCTCAGGTTTGGTTCATCATCCGCTTCATTGATAAAATCCCAGTAATATTCTGCATTCACGGTATTATCTCTTTCTCTGGCCATGCCACTTATCGGATGTGCGTAATGCCAGAAAAACCGAAAAGTTTGTCTTTGTATAATATCAAGTAATGCAGAGTCTGAAATATTTTTAATGATCCCCACTGGCGCGATAGAATCTTTTGACGCTGACTGAATTTCAGGACTTTTGTTTTGAGAAAATGCCGGAATAGTTTGGAAAAGAAAAACAATAACGGGAAATAATTTTTTTTTCACCTTGTTATTTTTTCAGCAATGGACTTTCGAACCCTAATTTAACCAATCCATTCTGTATTTCAGGGCAACTCATAAACAGATTCCATAAAAGACCGGACCGATAATTCTCAATCATCACAACAATCGGACCCTCATCAATAGCGAGATAACTTTCGGCATACCAGTTTTTAGTTTCGTTGAAAGCATCCACAAATCCATAATTTCCCCAAATTTTATCACCCAGGTCGTAGTAGAAATGTTTTAGTGCTTTCATCGAATATTCCGGTGTGTATGGGAATGAAGAAAGGGCAGCAGTAGGTGTTATAGTTCCAAAATCATTTCCAGGCGATTGTGCATTGTATCCATCGTAAGTATCACTGGCAGTAAGTCCCCAGCAGTTTTCACCATAACCTTTGAATTTACCAGGATTCAGAACGCAGTGTTTATAATTGATCAGGGTATGATTGTAATTCTGTTCCCAGTAATCTGCATATCTGTCTTTTAATCCGTGTGGATTCAAACCCATAAAACTATAGTGCGCAAAGAAAAGCGGCCCGCCGTATGGGAAACCCAATGGAAGGGTAATACCATAATAAGTTCTTCCATTAAAAAAATGATTGCTCTCGGCCCAACATTTCCGATAAACATTTTCGGTGATGGCATAATTGGTTGAAGAAGCTCCAAGTATATAAGTGATCAGACATTCATTCCATCCGCGCAATTCGAAATTCATCGCCCATCCGTTATTGGGACTCCAATGCCAGTAAAGTGCATTTCCACCATCACGCTGATGCCAGTTCCATTCGGCGCCGTTCCAGAGGGTGTTGATACGACTGCGTAATTCATTTTCTAAAGGTGTTTGTTTGTTGAAGTACTGACGTGCGCATAACAGACCTTCAAATAAATAAGATGTTTCAACTATATCTGCGCCATCATCTTTTCGGGAGAAAGGAATAGTAATGCCTGTAGCTCCGTTCATCCAGTGAGGGAATATACCGTGATAGCTGTTTGCCTTCAGTAAAAATTTGACAGATTTCAATAAATGTTTCACCGCGGAATCGCGTGTGATCCAGTGACGGTCTGTAGCAACCACGATAGCCATAATACCAAATCCACTGCCACCGGTGGTTATCACTTCATTGCCATATTGCGGTGTTGTATTACTTCTTTCTCTGGCGAGGCCACTTACGGGGTCGGCAAAATCCCAGAAATATTTAAAAGTTTGTTGCTGAACAAGGTCGAGCAAAGCACTGTCTGAAAGCGGTTGGCCCTCCCTGTGAAATGCGGGGTTGACTATTGACTTTTGTTGCTCAACCGTTGAAGAGGTACCAGATTGCGCGAGGGAGAAAATAGAAATTACGCTCAGGAAAAGCGTAGAGATTCCTTTTTTTGAGAGACAATATAACATAGCGTTTTAATTCAGATTCGGGCTTGTGAATCCCAGGGACTTCATTCCTGTTTTAACTTCAGGACAACTCATGAAAAGATTCCATAAAAGCCCCGAGCGATAATTTTCTATCATGATGATTTGCGGACCCTGGTCGATTGCAAGGTAGGAATTCGCAAACCATAAATTCGTCAGGTTAAATGCATCCACAAAACCATATTGTCCCCATATCTTATCACCCAGTTTATAATAGAAAAAGCGAAGAGCGTTCATCGATTGATTCGGCGTGTATGGAAGAGAAGAAACAGCTGCAGTTGGTGATATCACTCCGTCATCATTTGTCGGTGAATGCGCAGAGTATCCATTCTGCTCATCACTTGCCGTGAGGCCCCAGCAACTACTACTGTATCCGTTAAAATTTTGTGGATTGGCAACGCAGTAACTATAATTAATCATAGCGTGTGCTGTGTCCTGTGTCCAGTAATTGGCATATGCGTCGGTGAGGTTATTCGGATTGATTCCCAGGAAAGAATAGTGCGCAAAAAACAATGGTCCCCCATAGTCAGGCCCCAACGGAAGTGTAATACCATAAAAAGATTTGCCGTTTTTCATTTTACCATCCAATGCCCATCCATCATCATAAACGGTTTTCGGAATGCGGTTGGAGTCAACTGTAGAAGAAGCCGCGAGTGCATAAACAATCATGGCTTCATCCCAACCGTTGATAGGCTGATTGATGATGAAATTTAAATCAGGACTCCAGTGCCAGTACAAAACATTCTGCCCGTTTTGCCGAAACCAGTTCCACTCAACACCATTCCATAAATTATTAATGGCTGCGCGCAGCGCTGTTTCTGTCGGATCACCGGTATTGAAAAATTGTCTCGCAGTTAAGAGGCCCTGCATCATGTAAGAAGTCTCCACGAGATCGGCTCCATCATCCTGAAAACTGAATGGAATGGTTACGCCGGTGGTTCCATCCATCCAGTGGGGGAAAGCGCCATGATATCTCTGAGCTTTATTCGTTAAGAAATTAACAATGGCATCAATTCTTGCCAGGCCTTGTGCACGCGTAATGAAATTTCTTTGTATGCCTACCAGGAGGGCCATCACTCCAAACCCGCTGCCGCCAGTAGTTACAGTTGTGGCATCTGAATTACGTTCACGCGCCATACCGGAAGTCGGGTCCCCAAAATCCCAGAAATATTTAAATGTTTGTTGTTCAACAAGTGTGAGCAGGGCGCTATCAGTAATCTGTGGAAATTTATCGGTTGAATCGATAGCGGTAGAAAGGACTACGTTAATTGGTTTGTCCAACGACACATGAGCGGAAGAATGCAATGATGTGTCTACTTTGACGCTATATTTGGTAAGAGGCGATAATGCCGAACTCGGTTGAATCAAGAATGAGCTATCTCCATTTCCATAGGTAATGTTTAGCTGTACAGAGTTACCATCACTACCAATGAATGATACAGCAGATGATACAGTTGTTTTGTCTATCGGTGCCGAAAAATTATATTTTAAAACAGGTTTATTGTTTACGTTGTAATTGATGAAACTATTTTTAATAGAATCATTTAAAGTTAAAGAAGTGAAAGTGAATGATCCGGAAACCGGGGGTGGTGTCGAATTATTTTTTTTGCAACCTCCTGTTATCAGGAATATTAAAAAAACTGAGCAACAAAATTTCATATTCTTTGATTGATTCCGTCATGAATTATTCACTTCCACCAGAAAAAAAAATTGCTTCCCGCAAGAAGCAATTTTTTTTTGATTATAAATTAGATTAGAATCCTGCTTTTTCCAGAATATATAATGAATTCACATCAGTTGAATTCAGTGCAGCATTATAAATTCTCATTTCATCCAGCTGTCCGTGGAAATCATCTTCCCAGTTATTACCCTTAACAGCGGCATGAGTATACAACTGCGGACTTGTATCCCATGGCCAGGTACCAACTTCCATTGCAAGCATATTTTTAAATACCAGATTACCCATGATAGGGGCGTTATTGGTATTAGTTGAGCTTCCCGGATCGTTAGCATAAACTGTTTCACTTCCGTTAAAGGGACCATAAGGTCCTGCAAGACTTCCTACTCCACCCTGAACACCGTTTACATAACCTACAAGACTTCCCGAACCTCCGTTGTATGTAAATACAACCTGAGTCCATTTTCCAACAGCACCGGGTAAAATAAGTTCTGGTCCCCATCCTCCCCATACTACACCAGTGCCATAAGAATGGAATGAAAGTTTTATCTGCAGCGTATCGGGATTTGCGCCAGGTGCTGAGCCCTTATAAGGTTCAAGATCAATACCCAGGTTACCAAATTGACCGGCTGTATCAGCAAGGAAAAATATACCCTGCGCACCATGGCCAGGTGTATTGGTTGGGAAAGCTGTATCTACCGCAGCTGAATTAATCCAGAATGAAATAGTAAAACTTCCCAATGCTGGTAATGCAGTACCCACACCTGAATAAACTCCGTAAGAGCTGGCGGCACCCTGAAGGGCCTGACCTTTTACACCGGTAACATAGGTTAAACTTCCTGTGCTGGTTGCTGTAAGATTTTGTTTTGACTCTGTAAGCGAATTATTAAAACCCCAATATGCAACTAACTCAGTTGGCTGTATCTGATTGGAGGAATCATAATTACCTGGATTTGTAGGAGCTACTGGAGGCGGAGTACCGCCACCGCTGGAACTTTTACTACAGGAACTTACCGCTCCCAGTAAAACCAGGGCCGCACCAGCTATCCATAGACGACTGAATTTAATTTTCGTTTTTTTCATACATTTTGTTTTTTGATATTAATAATTACAAACTTTATATAATTTTTACTCCGTTAGTACCCTGGGTTTTGAAGAAGCTTACCTCCACTCAAAGCAATTTCAGCAGATGGTATCGGAAGAATTTCGTTTTTGTTAGCCATAAAACTCGTCTTACCTGCTGCATGCATAACTTGTGCCGCACGTCCCTGTCTTACTATATCCCAAAAACGGTCGTGTTCCATGGCTAGTTCCATCCTCCTTTCCTTCCAGATTGCAGTCTGGAGGTCTGATTGAGAAACGGCGGTTGTAGGTGGTAAATTTGCCCTGCTTCTAACCTGATTTAGGTCGGAAATAGCTGCTGATGAATTATTTAGATTATTTGCAGCTTCAGCATTGATTAAAAGGGCTTCTGCGAAGCGCAAAATATGAATATTTTTTTGCTTTAGACCCCTGTTTCCATAAAATACCTCTATTTGATTGTTAACTCTTTCGCTGTGATATGCTTTATAATTATAATATACATGTAATCCTTGCAATGTTGGGACAATGAAGCCATCAAAAAGTGTATCAGGTGCACTTGAAGCAGGAAGGTCAATAATGGTGGCTGCTTTACGCACATCGCCCGGTTCATAAGAACTAACCAGATCCTGTGTGGGAAGGTCGAAACCAAATCCTCCATCATTGGTGGGATTCCAGAAACCGGGGTTATTCCACGGAGTAGTCGGTATTCCCATTCCGTTATCCTGGCGAGGTCCCTGAAATTCGCAGTATTCAGGTACACCATAATCCGCACCACCGAAAATACCGGTCTCAATTTCAAAAATTGATTCGACGTTGTTATCACCTTCTTCCCGCCAGATGGTTGAATAATCCGGAACGAGTTGATATTGCCCTGACATGATCACATCGTTTGTTAAACTATATGCCTGTGGCCAGTTTTTTGTATACATGTATACTTTCGCAAGTAACGTTTCTGCAGCACCTTTGGTTGCCCTGCCCGTTTGAGTTTGAGATTTGAGTGGAAGATTTGCAACGGCATATTGCAGATCAGGAATGATCGCAGTATTGTATACTGTTGAATCGCTAACCCGTGTTGTGAAAAGTGTATCCTGATCTTTAGGGCCATTTGGCACGCGAAGCACCAGTGGAACTCCACCGAACATTCTGACGAGATTAAAATATAGATAACCCCGTATAAAACGCATCTCTCCCGTTTTTATTTTTATGGTGTTGGAATCCAGTGCTGCCTGAGAAAGAGCATTAATCGCATTATTCACCCGTGAAATTCCCGCATAATAACCTCGCCATAAACCTTCGACGTAAGTATTATCTGACGTTAGTGTAAAATTGTCGATGTCTTTAGCTGGAAGCTGATCCTGATCGTAACTTCCTTTATCGCCATCATCAGAGATTATGTTTGTGACAGTAATAAAAAATAATCCATGTATATCGTAGCCACCAAATGCACTGGCGCCAGTTGGATCTGGAGTTATTAAAGCATTATATGCAGCAGTAACTTCGTCAAGTGCGACCTGTGGATCAAGACTTGGAGAAGCCTGACCTTGTGGTGGTACATTAAGAAATGCTTTCGTACAGGAATTTCCTATCAGGACTATCAGTGAAGTCAGTACTAAAAATTTAATGTTCTTCATAATAAAATAAATTAGAATCATTGATTCTTGATCATATTAAAAACCAACATTTATTCCGAACGTATAAGTTTTAACAGAAGGATATGTTCCTAATTCTATTCCCGCATTCGTAGGACTAGATCCGGGTAATTCAGGCGTAAATCCGGAATATTTTTTTAATGTCAAAGGATTTTGAGCGCTTAAATAAATACGCAAACTGCTGACAACCTTTTGCGAACCCAGCAACTTCGTGGGAAAATTATATCCCAGTACCATATTATTTATCCTGAGAAAATCTCCCGACTCTACGAAATATGTGGAAGCAGGCAGGTTTCCTCCATTTGCCCTTGGCTCTGTTTGTGAAGGATTTGTATTTGTCCATCTTTTTGTTGCGGTGGCTTCTTCGATATTGTCTGTGAAAACAGTGCGGTTTTGTTTTTTACCGTTGTACACTTTATTACCAACATTCCCATACAGATCTATTGAGAAATCAAAGTTCCCGTAATTTATTCCGCCGTTTATTCCAAAGTATGCAACCGGCTGATAAGCTCCGGCAAAAGTTGTATCAATAACCCCGTTTGTAAATTGATATTTCAGATCTCCGGGTTGTGCATCCGGCTGTAATTCCTTTCCTGTTTTTGGATCCGTATACGCATCAATCTCCGCCTGGTTCTGAAATACACCAATCATTTTTCTTACAAAAAAACTGCCAATGGGATGTCCGTTTGTTGTTTCAGTCGTAAAGTAACCGTTAATGTCGCCATCAAAGTATGGAGCCCCACCATTCAGACCTATTACATTATTTTTATTGAAGGTTACGTTAGCACCAATATGATAAGATATTTTATCATTTATTTTTTCAGCCCAGTTTATAGAAAATTCCAATCCTTTATTTTCAATTTCTGCCGCATTAGTCAAAACATAACCTGGAGTAATGCTGCTGTTTGAGTTTGGCTGACTACCAAAAGTTGCGGGAACCCTAACGAGAATGAGTGCATTGTTGGTCTTTTTGTCATAAACATCAATCGTTCCAGTCAATTTGTTTTTCAACAAACCAAAATCAAGACCGATATCTGTTTCGTCAGAACTTTCCCATTTAATATTTGGGTCTTTTATTTGCGGAACAAAAGAACCTGATGTAACAGTTGATCCAAAAAAGTAAGGCTGATTAGCAAGTAGAGTTAATGAAGATGCATCGCTGGGAATATTAGAGTTACCTACTCTTCCCCATCCGGCCCTAAGTTTAAGTGTTTGGAATAGATCCTGCTTTTCCATGAAGTCTTCACGGTTAATAAGCCACCCGGCGCTTATAGAAGGAAAATATCCCCATTGATTCTGAATCGGAAAAACAGAACTACCATCTGCCCTGAAAGTTGCAGTCAGTAAATATTTATTGTCATAACTGTAAAAAATTCTTCCGAGGTAGGAATTTCTGGTATATTCATCCGGTATACCGGCACTTCCATTAAACTGCAAATTCTCATCTCCGTTTTGCAGATACCATAAATTAGGATTGGGTGGAACATTTTTGCGTTCTCCGGTAAATCCATTCTTTTGATATTTTTCTGCGGT
>DATHPV010000651.1:0-9160 GCA_035483495.1 Puia sp. | reverse complement strand
CCTGACACAAGTTGTTGACGTATTGAATCCAGTTTCGTAATGGCCTCGTTTGTTTCTGTCTCAGTAATCTGGGGTATACGCAGTATATGCCTTATTACAGCATCATCTCCATTGCGACTAACCATTTGTATGATATGATATCCGAATTTGGATTTTATTACAGGCGATATCTGACCGTCCTTTAAGCGGAAAGCTGCGTTCAGGAAAATCGGATCCCATTGCTTCTCCAGGCGGTTGATCTGGTACATGCCCCCTTTGTCTTTACTTCCGGGATCATCTGAATATAAGGATGCCAGGGTTTCAAATTTCTTGGCACCACTTTCTACCTGCGTTTTGTACTCGGTTAGTTCTTCAATATCAAGAGTTTCTATATCATGGCTAGGCTTGGGATAAAGAATGATCTGACCGATCTGAAGTTCGGATTCGTAAAACCGGAGACTGTCTTTCGGAATCTTTTCATAGTATTCCTTTACTTCAGTAGGAGTTATTTTGACGCTCTCAACGATCTTATTTTTCATAGCCTGCGCAAGTCGCTGCTCTTTGATAGGCTCACGAAATTCTTCTTTCATCTGATATATCGACTTTTGTGCAATTTGTTCCAGCGCTTCTTTGCTGCCATATTGCTGTTCGAAATACCGGATCTTCTGATCTATTTCTGCATCTATTTCATCTTCTGTTACAGGGAGTGAATCCTTTTCAGCCTGCAGCACGAGTGCTTTAGAAACAAGCATTCCATCCAGAAGGGTGCAGACATCCTGTTCCTGTCCGCCTTGTCTTTTAATATCTTCTATTGCAATGGTGATCTCAGACTTCAGGACGATTTTATCGCCGACGATACCAACAATTTTATCTGCTACTACTTTTTGCTGCGACATGGCGTCACATGCTATAAGCAATGAAAAAGCAGCAAAAAGTATTTTTTTCATAAAGAGAAATCTGGAACTTCCAAAAATACGCCCAATCGATTCTTTCATAGTCCCTTAAGGACGTTTTAACAAAACCTTCTAAGCCTAAAGTCGAAAGCCTAAAGCCTAAAACTACTTTTTGGATCTCCGATCGTATTCGAAGGAATAGTAAAATACCTTAAATCAGTTTTAGGCTTTAAGCTTTTGGCTTATAACGTTCTCTTAACCTCCTCCTCCTCATACGCTTCTACAATATCTCCGACGCGATAATCAGTATAGTTCTTTATAACAAGGCCGCATTCCATTCCCGATGGAACTTCTTTGGCGTCATCTTTAAATCTTTTCAACGAAGCAAGTTCTGCAGTGGCACCTTCCCCAACTGGATAAATTACGATCCCGTCACGAACAAGTCTGATCTTGGAATTCCTGTATATTTTTCCATCGAGTACATAACAACCTGCAACAGTCGCTTTGTCGAATTTGAATACGTTCCTGATCTCCACATTGGCCACTACTTTTTCCTGAATCTTAGGCTCCAGCATACCTTCCATGGCACTCTTTACTTCTTCAATAGCATTGTAGATAATGGAATAGGTCTTGATTTGCACACCTTCATTTTCTGCAAGACGGGCAGCCTGCACGGATGCTCTCACATTGAATCCCACGACAACTGCGTCTGATGCAGTTGCCAGCAATACGTCACTTTCAGTAATTGCTCCTACTGCTTTGTGTACCACACGTACTGCGATTTCTTCTGTAGAAAGTTTTTGCAGAGAGTCACTCAAAGCCTCCACGGATCCATCCACATCCCCTTTGATGATCAGATTAAGTTCCTTGAAGTTTCCAAGTGCAAGACGGCGACCAATTTCATCCAGTGTTATATGTTTCTTGGTTCTGATGCCTTGTTCGCGAGCCAATTGTCCACGCCTGTTGGCTGTTTCCTTGGCTTCTCCTTCATCAGCAAACACCTTGAATTTTTCACCAGCCTGAGGCGCGCCATTCAATCCAAGTAACAATACAGGTGATGAAGGTGGCGCGTCTTCAATTCTTTTATTTCTTTCGTTAAACATGGCTTTAATACGGCCAAAGTATTGTCCGGAAACAACGAGGTCACCGCTCTTGAGTGTTCCGCCCTGTACAAGTACAGTCGCTACATAACCACGACCTTTGTCAAGAGATGCTTCGATCACAGTTCCGGATGCTTCTCTGTTTGGATTAGATTTCAAATCGAGAATTTCTGCTTCCAGAAGGATCTTTTCCAGTAATAAATCTACATTCTGTCCTTTTTTAGCCGATATCTCCTGACTTTGATATTTTCCACCCCAATCCTCGACCAGTATATTCATACCCGCCAGCTGTTCTTTTATTTTTTCAGGATTGGCTCCGTCTTTATCTATTTTATTAATTGCAAAGACCATCGGAAGGTTCGCAGCCTGCGCATGCGAAATGGCTTCTTTGGTTTGAGGCATGATAGCATCGTCTGCGGCGATTACTATGATGGCAATATCAGCAGCCTTGGCACCACGGGCACGCATAGCCGTAAATGCCTCGTGACCCGGAGTATCCAGGAAAGTAATTTTCTTACCGTTAGCCGTAGTTACCTGGTAAGCACCGATATGCTGTGTGATTCCACCAGCCTCTCCTGCAACCACGTTGGCTTCGCGGATAAAGTCCAAAAGGGATGTTTTACCATGATCCACATGTCCCATGATGGTAACCACTGGTGATCGCGGTAAAAGATCTTCCGGAGTATCAATCACTTCTTCTTCTTCCAACTCCAGCGCATCATCTATACCTATAAATTCCACCGTATATCCAAATTCACCTGCAACCAGTTCTATCACGTCGGCTTCCAGTCGCTGGTTAATGGAAACCATCATACCCAGGCTCATACACTTACTAATAATATCGGCATAGCTGACATCTATCAGATTAGCGAGTTCACTTACACTGATAAATTCAGTGACCTGAAGTTTGGTGCTTTCTGTTTGTTCGCTTCCTGTTTGTTCGGCATTTTCTTCACGGCGTGCACGTCGGTATTTTGCCTTGGACCCTCGTCCGCGGCCACCGGTGCCGGCCAGTTTGGCCTGTGTTTCCCGGATTTTTTCCTGAATCTCCTTTTTGTCTATCTCTTTCTGATCACGTGGGCTTGCCGGACTGCGATTTGTATTGCTGGCAGGTGAGCGAAGATCCCTTCTGAGAATTGGTTTGGCACCACTGCTGGGACGTGTCGGATCACGTTGTACGGGCGTTCCCGGCCCTGCTGGTTTGCCATTGCTGGAGTTTCCACCACCTTCTCTTTTCTCGATTGGAATACGCTTTCTCTTTCTTTTCTCGTCTGCCTGTTTGGGCTTTTCAGTTTCTACCGGCAGATCAATTTTGCCGAGAATACGCGGCCCCTCAATCTTATCTATCAGTATATTTTCTATCGTGGCTTCTTCGGTTTCCTCCGTTGCCTGCTCAGTAGTATTTGAAATTTCTTCTAAAGGCTCCGAAACCACGGGGGGTTTAACTTCTTCTACTACTTCAGGTTTTACCTCAGGTTCTTTTTTCTTGGTAACTTTCTTGGGTCTGGTGGAAGAATCTATCTGAGAGAGATCAATCTTATCAATTATTTTGGGCTCTTCGAGATGCGGGGCCTCGATTTTTATTATTTCAGGTTCTTTCTTTGGCTCTTCAATTTTTACAGGTTTCACATCTTCCACAACAACGGGCTCTTCCTTCACTATCTTTTTTGGATCCCTGCGGAAAAGAACGGTTTCATCTTCTTTCTTACGCTTCGCTTCTACACTGCCTTTTGGAAGGTCGATCTGGTTGCTCTTAATCTTAGCGACTTTATCTCCCTGAAATTCCTGCTGAAGAGAACGGTACATGTCGTCTGACAACTTAGCCGTTGGTTTCAGATCATCTTTACTAAATCCCTTGCCTACCAGAAAATCCACCAGCGTTTCCTTGCCGATGTTGAATTCCTTGGCGGCTGCCATTAACCTTGGTGTTGTCGTTTCTGCCATATGAATTGTATCCATGAACTGATGATCCGTCCATGGACCATCATCATGTGTTTATTAATAAATTATAATAAAGAATATACCCAATCATAAAATCATGATTCAGGATTATTCTTTTTCGAATTCTTCTTTGAGTACACGACGCACTTCCTCAATAGTTTCCTTTTCCAGGTCTGTTCTGCGTTCCAATTCTTCCACCGACAAATCCAGTACGCTATGGGCAGTGTCACAACCTATCCTCTTCAGCTCATCGATAATCCAGGTTTCAATTTCATCGCTGAATTCATCCAAATCAATATCAAATTCGGTGGTCTCACCTTCGTTATCACGGAACACATCGATGGAATATCCTGTCAACTCCTGGGCCAATTTAATATTTACACCCTTTCTTCCGATCGCCAGTGAAACCTGATCTGGTTTCAGATAGACATTTACATGCAGCTTTTCGCTGTCTATGTCCATACTGGTTATCTTGGAAGGCGTTAAAGAACGCTGCAGAAGCAACTGGATATTGGCAGTATAATTAATTACGTCTATATTTTCATTCTTAAGCTCCCTCACGATACCGTGTATACGGCTGCCTTTCATTCCCACACAAGCTCCTACCGGATCAATACGGTCGTCGTAACTTTCTACCGCTACTTTGGCCCTTTCGCCAGGTTCACGTACGATTTTTTTGATAACGATAAGTCCGTCAAATATTTCTGGTACTTCAATTTCAAGCAGCTTGGCCAGAAACGAAGGACTGGTACGGGAGAGAATAATAACCGGAGAATTGTTTTTCATATCCACTTTCTTCACCACCGCACGTATACTTTCCCCTTTTTTGAAATAATCCTGTGGTATCTGTTCTGACTTGGGAAGGATCAGTTCATTTCCTTCTTCGTCCAGTAATAGAATTTCTTTTTTCCAAACCTGATATACCTCTGCATTAATAATTTCACCAACGCGCTCTCCATATTTCTTTACTAATACGTTTTTCTTCAAATCTCCGATGCGGCTGGCGAGTGTTTGTTTTGCAGCTAATATGGCACGACGACCAAAATCGAGAATTTCTATTTCCTCGTATAAGTCTTCGCCCACTTCGTAATCCGGCTCAAGTTTTACTGCATCGCTGTAAGCAATCTGAGCAAGCGGATCTTCTACTGCGCCATTCTCCACAATCGTGCGTCTGCGCATGATTTCAAGGTCACCCTTTTCAGCATTCACAATTACGTCAAAATTCTCATCACTGCCGTATTTTTTACGAAGCAAAGTCTTGAAAACGTCTTCGACAACTTTCATCATCGTAGGACGGTCAATATTTTCGGCTTCTTTGAAGTCCTGGAAAGCTTCGATTAAATTGATACTTGCCATAACCTGTCTTTTTATGTCCAGCTAAAAAACAATCTGGATCTTGGTTGATTTTATATTGTTGAATAAAAAACTATGTGAACTAATTTCTTTCTTTTTGGATGGAAGTTTACCATTTACGGGCTTTCCTGTGGAAACTTCCAATACGATACCTTCCTCACTCACGTCTGTCAGCTGACCCTCTTTCTGTGTCCCGTCCTGTAACTGAATCTCTACCAAACGGCCAATATTTTTCTTATACTGCCTCAGAGATTTAAGAGGTTCATCCAGCCCCGCCGAAGATACTTCCAGCGAAAAATCACCGGCAGGAAAAAAAGCAGCCTCTTCCAGTTTCTTGTAGAGCTTACGGTTTACCTGCACACATTTCTCAATCGTGATGCCGGAGTCACCATCCAGAAAAACCTTAATGTTATTTATTGGTTTTATCCGCAGATCAACCAGGAAATAAACAGGCTCTTCCACGAGGATCTCTTCGATCATCCGCCTGATGCTTTCAATTTGGGTTTCCTTATCCATATGAAAAGAAGAAGGGAACGATTGCGTTCCCTTCCTTTTGTTTCACTGTACCGGCTGCAAATTTAACGGATTTATTCGATTCCTCCCAAATATGCTATTTAAATTACTGTCTCTTTTTAACAGGGATTTTGAGCGTTCTGTATTAAATTTGTCTTCCATGAATATTTTCGTCCTTTTTATACTGGGGTACGTTTTGTACCGGTTTATCGGAGGATTTCTTATTCCTCTGTTTCGGACATCCGCTCATATCCGCAGGCAATTCAATGATGCAAACAACAGGGCGCATACCCAGGCTGACAACCCGCCTAATTCCAGCCAGGGTTTTACCGGAACCGCAAGCAATGCCCATAAGGCTAAGCCCGCCTCCTCCAAAGTGGGAGAATACATTGATTTTGAGGAAATCCACTAATACAAGTATGGGAGTATGGGAGTATGGGAGTATGGGGGTATGGGAGTATGAATCAACTAATAACTGCACAACTTCCTCAGCCAATAGCCACCCGTCAACCGTCAACCGTCAACCCCGCACAAGCGGGGCAGGCCGCCATCCAACCTCACCAGCGTATATCCGTAATAAACAATCCCGGTGGCAGGTACAATCCTTTTAGGCCTGCTTTTATCGCTCCTTCCACGTTTATCAGGGCATCATCTACAAAAAGAGTGCTTTTTGGATCCAGGCCATTTTCGGTAATAATGAGCTCAAAACCGGTGATTTCAGGCTTTCTGTGGCCTAAAACATGCGAAAAATAGGCTTTTTCGAACAAATCCTCCAATTCGCCGGAATAGGATTTCCGGTAAATTTCGCTGAATCTGGTGTAGTGAATAGCGTTGGTATTACTGTACAAAAACAGCCGGTATTTCGATTTCAATTCCTTTAACAGGTTGATTCTTTCTGCCGGGAACTGAAGAAGAAGAGCGTTCCAGGCGTCGACTAGTTCATTTTGACTCACTTCCTCATTCAACAGTTTTCTAATTTCAGCAATGAACTCCTCATCCGAAATCCTGCCGGCCTCATGAGCACTGAAAAAAGAAGCTGCAAAACCATGCCCGAAGTAATCATGTATGTTCTTCATGCCAAGGTCCGAGAAAGCACGCATAGTTTGCTTCACGTCAATGTCCATGATCACACCGCCCAGGTCAAAAATGATATTTTTTACATTTTCCATTTTTTACGTTTAAAGCGAAACGCTTAACGCTGAACGCGTAACGCGTAACGCGTAACGCATAACGCTGAACGCATAACGCATAACGCTGAACGCGTAACGCACATTTACGGATTGACTCGCCAGCTTTTAGCATTTCGCCATAAGCGCTACGCGTTCAGCGTTCAGCGTTAAGCCTGACTAGTTTTTCGCTTTTTGCATTGAACCAGTTTTAGGCTTTAGGCTTTGAGCTTTAGGCTGCATTTCAATACCAGCCAGATCTGCCTGAACTACATCCCTTGAGTTTCCACCTACAAATATCTTAAACGCACCTGGGTCATAGACCCATTGCAAATCGCTGTTCACATATTTGAGATCTTCAGCACTTAACGTAAAACTGATTTCTTTGCTCTCTCCTTTCTTCAGGTATACCTTTTGGAATTTCTTTAGCTCCTTCACAGGCTGTGTCACTGTGGCAACCATGTCACGGATATAAAGCTGTGCGGTTTCCTCACCATCAAAATTTCCACTATTGGTTACCGTTAGTTTTACCGTTACTGACTGAGCGGGAGAAATAGAGGCACTGCTCAGTGAAATAGGACTATAGTCGAATTTTGTATAACTGAGCCCGTATCCAAATGGATAAAGCGGGTCGTTTGAAATATCCAGGTAATCTGATTTGAACTTTGAGTTCCCGTCATTCATATAAGGACGACCAGTATTTTTTGCATTATAATAAATAGGGATCTGACCAATACTCAGAGGGAAAGTCATCGACAATTTCCCTGAAGGATTGTAATCTCCAAAAAGAACGTCTGCGATGGCATTACCTGCTTCCGTTCCACCAAACCAGGTATCCAATATAGCACCCACATGCTGATCTTCCCATTTCAAAATCAAAGGACGGCCATTGAAGAGAACAAGTACTACAGGTTTTCCCGTCTTTACTAATGCTTTCAATAAATTCTCCTGACTTTCAGGAATCGTAATGTCACTGCGACTGGAAGATTCACCACTCATATCAGCTGCTTCCCCTAAAACTGCAACGATCACATCTGCTTTGTTCGCCGTAGCAATGGCTTCCTGTAACATGTCTTCACTGTTGCGTGTTTCAGGATCAATTTCAATGCCCAGTGTATTGGTTCTTTTAACAAGCATACTGTCGTCTGAAATATTCGCACCCTTTGCATACAGGATATTTACTCCCGAGCCGGCAACATTTTTTATTCCCTCCATTACGGAAACAGATTTTGACGGATCGCCTGACACACTCCATGTACCCAGCATATTTCGATGATTGTCTGCAAGCGGCCCGATCAGCGCAATGGTTCCTGATTTTTTTAAAGGAAGCAATTGATTACTGTTTTTCAGGAGAACAAAACTATGCTCCGAAATCTCGCGTGCTGATTTGCGGTTATCTCCGGAAAGCAATTCTTTGATCGCCCTTTCAGTGTTCATCCTGTTATATGGATCCTTGAATAAACCCAGTTTATATTTTGCTTCGAGTATGCGACGGCATGCCTGATCTATTTCAGCCTGGGTAATTTTTCCTTCCTGCAGTGATTTTTTTATGGTTGAAAGAAATCCTTCACCAACCATATCCATATCAAGGCCTGCATGTAATGCAAGTGCAGATATATATGTAAGGTCGCCCATGCCATGCGATTCCATTTCATTTAATGAAGTATAATCGGACACAACCATTCCTTTAAATTTCCATTGATTTCGAAGCAGGTCAGTTAGCAGCCAGCGGTTACCCGTGGCCGGTATACCGTCGATTTCATTAAAAGAACTCATCACGGATCCCACCCCCGCGTCAACCGCGGCTTTATATGGAGGAAGATAGTACTGATACATTTTAATTCTGCTCATGTCAACTGTATTGTATTCACGACCTCCCTCCGCCGCGCCATACAATGCGAAATGTTTAACACAGGCCATAACACTTTCTGAATTACTGAGGTCCTTTCCCTGATAACCACGAACTACGGCTGCGGCAATCTTCGACCCGAGGTATGGATCTTCTCCTGATCCTTCTGAAACCCTTCCCCAACGTGGATCACGCGCTATATCAACCATCGGCGAAAATGCCCAGGCTAAACCGTCTGCGCTTGCTTCCCGGGCCGCAATCTTTGCTGATTTTTCAATTAGTACGTTGTCCCAGGAACAGGATAATCCCAGCGGGATCGGGAATATCGTTCTATGCCCATGTATCACATCCAAACCAAATATCAGA
>DATHPV010000650.1:0-11372 GCA_035483495.1 Puia sp. | reverse complement strand
AGTCTGGATCTGCTTTTATTCCCAGGATACCAGCAGCTTCAGTAGCATGTTTCAATAATACTTTGGCAGCTCCATTGGTAAATGCATTATTGTCTACGTTCTCAGCCCACTCATCTGCAGCAACCACATTATTAATATCATAATGACCGGGGCCATTCCTTTCTACTCTCGACGCCCAGAAATCAGCGGTAGCTGAAATAATGGGCCAGCCTTTTTCGCGGAGCCATTCTTTATCCTGCGTAACACAGTAATAATTCCACGCGGCCAGTCCGACACAGGCAGTTATATGATGTTCAAACGGACCGCTCAACGCCCATACAGGAGTTTCTTCCACACCACTTGCTGCACTTTCCCAGGGAAACATGGCCCCTTTGTATCCATGTTCAAACGCGTTACTCTTAGCGGTTTCCAATCTTTCATATCTGTACTCGATCATCGACTTCGCCATTTCAGGATGCAACACAAGCAATGCGGGAAACATCCACAGATCGGCATCCCAGAATACATGTCCGTTGTATCCTAGTCCACTCAATCCCATCGGTGAGAGACTAAAAGATGTTCCTTCTCTTGTAAAAGAGTAGAGGTGATAAAGCATGCTGTGAACATCCTGTTGTGATTGTTCATCGCCAGAAATTTGTATATCTGTTTTCCAGATATCACTCCATGCTTTTTCATGAAATGAAATCAAACGATCAGCTCCCTGCAGTTTAGCGAAAATAGTAAGACGCTCAGCTTCATTCAAAGGGTCTTCATCATGAGCAGATGTTATAGAAGAACCTGCAATGGAAAACCGGTATGTTTCCCCGGCTTTTATTTTGCGTTTGAATTTCAGCAGGTGCATATTATTATCCCACATCTCATGAATCAGGCGTGGTTCCTGTCCGTGAGGTTCGGTAAATAGAAATGTATTCGATGCACACATCAGTAATTTACCTGTCGGACTTTTCGCAGTAGACGTAAGAAGTGATATCACAACATGCGGCCGGTCGATTTCATTATAATAGTTCTGCACATCGCGAAGAGCATCGGGCGCTTCCATCACACTGGCAGGCTCGATCTCAATATCTTTTTTCGCCTGCACCGTAATATCCATCAACACAGTAAAGGGGAGTTGTCGCAGTGCATAATAAGTATAACTGATGGTTGCTTTGTCACTATAATTAAAACTCGTAGTGAAACTCGCATGTAACATATTCAGCGTTTGTTTCATCGAAGAAATATTTCCGGAAGAAACATCTTTTCCATCCACACTGAAATGCATATTGAGCAAATTGAAACTCTTCAGGAAATTACTCACACGCCCGCGTCCATATAAATCATAGGCACCGGCAAGAACCACATCTTTAACATGAAATGGTTCCGGGGAAGAGACGATACCGATCATGCCATTCGCAACAGTGACTCCATAATAATGTGTGGGATCGGGAGACGTGGCGCTGATGATCCATGGATCGGTGCCGGACGACTGTGAAAATGTATTTTGGGAAAATAGACTTGTAAGAATTATCGGGATGATAAGCAATCTTGTCTTCATCCGTCCAAGTTAATTATTTTTCAGAGCCGGTATATGCGCGCAGCATTTTCACCAAAGAAATTATCGCGGTCTTCGATGGTCATTTTCTCTGTAAATTTTTCAAGCAGACTCTTCCATTGGACATAGATGCCGGTTAAAAGCAGGAAAGGCCATTCACTGGCATACAAAAGACGATCTGCTCCAAACGAATCAAAAAGTATTTCAAGAAAAGGATAGAAATCAATTGGCTTCCAGGATTTCCCGTTGCCACTTGTAAAAAGTCCTGAAACCTTACAGGAGAGATTTTGATTTTTCGACAACTCGCGGATGGTCGATTCCCATTTTCTTGAAGGCGGTTCTTTTGCATCCGGATTTGCACAGTTTCTTAATATAAAAGATTGTTCGGGGTAGCTCTGCATCCATTTCAGTCCCAACGCTTCTGTATCGCTTCCAACAGAAACATCCAGGCTATATTGGTTTGTTTTAAGAGCATCCATTACCCCATCGGTGGGTAAGCCGCCCGTTGCCAGATCAATCTGGTAACCTTTTATAGAAGTGTATTGCTGAAACTCCTGAATTTTCTCAACAGCTTTGGGGTCATTTAAGTCAAGCCAGCCCACGATGCCGGAAATAATGGGATGTGTAACGGCCAATTCGCAAAGAAAACGGGTTTCCACTTCAGCTTTTTCTGCAACTACGGCGATACAGCCTTCTATCTTGTTTCTGCCGAAACTCAGACTGATATGTTCAGGCAGGTAATCCTGCTGCAAAAGCTTATTATTCCTGATATTAGGATTAAACAGGGACTTTCCGTATTTCCAGAAATGAACTTCAGCGTCGATTTGCATATTTTCTTCGGTTGAGCGAAAGTAGACAATCAAATATAAGTCCAGCTGTTTGCAGTCAAAACTGCGCTTTATGTCTTTATTTTAATAGGTGAACAACCGGGTTATAAATATAGTATGGCCCTGATATACCATGAGTTTACCTCGTGGCGTTAGAAACACTGGATATTTTGGATTAATTTAAGGTGTTATAAGCATTAACAGAGGAATACCAGATCCCTATCAAGACGCTATCATTGCCGGACCCTCCATACCAAGTCCATTGTTTGATGGACTTGGTATGGAGATGGTCGCCTACTGGTAATAATCAGATAAGGCACAAGGCTTAAACCATATGAATCAAACGATGACAGACGAAGAACCCCTCTTTCCCGAATCGGATGTAAAATTTGCGACTTTTTGGCCGAGACTTGGAGCCTTGATTTTGGATACCATCATTATTGCGGTGGTTACCGTTCCGGTCACATTTATCAACCTGTCAACCTGGAAAATCCCTTCCCTTTATATTTTGACGACCATCATTACACTGACTTATAAACCCCTGATGGAATACCGTTATGGAGCAACCGTGGGCAAAATGGCTGCCGGATTGAAAGTCGTGGGTCACAATTTTGAAAAGGTTACCTTAAATGAAGAATTGAAAAGAGTCAGTTTTTATTATCTGCCGTCTATTCTGATTGCCATCATGACTGCCAAGAGTTACTTTACCGTTGACTTCCAGTCGATTTCCGGTTTTCAGGATTTTCAGACTTTTGTAGGAGCGACTAACCCGGCCATTCCATGGGTAAATGGGATTGTATTTGTTTTTGCAGTGGCCGATTGTATTACATTCTTCACGAACGAACAGCGGAGATCGTTACACGATACTTATGCAGGAACTTATGTTATTCAGAAAGAATGGTAAATAGCTTTTAATGAAAAAACTTTTATCGATTGCAATATTTTCTTATCTGTTGATCTCGTCGTGTAATACCAAAACTGCCAGCCTTCCTGATCAATTAAAAGTAAACTTCCTGTTGCGGGTTAATAAAATTGACTCTACTGTTCATTTGGATACTTTCAGAATAGTAAGAGCAGATTCTATTGATCAGCGACTCGAGCGTATTATTGACGATTCTATTTATGTGAGGGAATTCAGCTATGTCCAGGCGCAGTTGGCGAATGCCATTAAAGAAAAAAAAATTGACAGTATCGGATTCTACAAAGGCGAAGTAGACTATATGTCACCGCAGGTAGACTCACTTACCAATGTAATTTCAAAAGCAGACACTACAAAAAAACTGGGCATTGTAGCAACTTGCAGCTTTCAGCTTAGTAAAAATGGCGCTACGCAACAGGGTATGGCTTATTATTTTTTAGATAAGAGCTACAAGGTTTGGGATTCAGAATTGATTGATACGGCCATTGCGACGGTAGCGAGAAGATTAAATTAACCGGCTGTCTTTCTATATATTATCCGGATCTCCGTTTATAATTCCAGATTGCTGACAAGGCGAAAGGAAATCACTAAAAGAAAATCTGATGAAGAACTCAGGGAAAACTTTAATTCGGCCTCACCGGTCGATTCTAATTATAATAGCATTCACGATGGCATTCTTTTCATTCGAAGCAGCATCGGCACAGCAGAAAGACCTGGTTGTAAGAATTGCAAAATTGCAAATAGATTCTTCACAATTGGAGAAATACAAGTCGGCCCTTAAAGAACATGCCGAAACTGCAGTGCGGGTTGAACCAGGAGTATTTACACTATATGCGGTATATGAAAAAAACAATCCTACTCATGTAACTGTCTTTGAAATATATGCCAATGAAGCAGCGTATAAATCTCATTTACAAACTCCTCATTTTTTAAAATACAAAGCGAGTACAAAGGACATGGTCAAATCTCTCGAATTGATAGAAACAACTCCTATTGCGCTTGAAACGAAATATCAGAATACAAAATGAATAATCGTCATAAAAATACTTTTGACTTTATCAGTCTGGTTTAATTGTAAATATGCTATTTAAGAAAAATAAAATTGAAAAATCAGTAGCCGCGACATTTTATCCTGCGAAGATTTTGATTGTGACCATGAATCAAAAGGATAGTTATGTAAAATATCAAACAGATAGTGTTACTGTGCTTCCGGATGATTGTACAGATATTATGCTGGGGGAAACTATTATAAAACATCTTAATGAATCAGAAACTGCAGATATTTCATTTGACAAAATGAAAGAATTAAGGGTAAATCTTGCGAAGATTTCAAAAATAAAACCGGGGAAGGCAAGTATGATCGGTGCCAGATATGTCTCCGTTTTTATGGATGAGAAAGAAATTTCCTTTACATCATATCAAAACATGCTGGCGAAAAAGTTATATGAGTTTTACAGAATTCCTTCGGCAATAACATCTATTTCAAATAAAGCAGATTTTTCGTCGATAGGTATTGAATTGAGAAAAGCCTGGGAGCGATGCACGTTTGCTGAAGGATAATCGAAATAGGAAACATCAACCCCCATTAACTCTTATTAAAAAGAACAAAACTGAAAAATAAAGTTGACTCCAATAAATGAAACCATCAAGACAGTTATATATCAGGACTTTATTAATTTCTGTTGCTCTTTTCATAGTCGGGCAATTTATATTTAAGCCATTCTTTGAATTTCTTGAACCGGGATTTGATCTGATTACATTTAATGTGATTGAAATTCAAAAAGGTATTAGAACTTCTATTTTATTTTCATTAACGCTTTTTCTTATTCCCATTTTTATCTTATTAATCTGGAGACTTTCACAAGTGACTACTCCATCTAAGAAAACTGAATCTGTATTTGTTATTTTGTTTTTTATCGCTGCCTCGCTTTGGATACGACACATTGAAGTGAAGTCATACTATACGTACCTCTTACACAATAATTTGATTTATCTAAAAGACAATTTACCAGTAAACGCTCCTATTGATCCGGTAAATTTTGTCTATTATATGTTTGGAGGTCTTTGTATCGGTTGCATCTTTTCGTATTTTTTAGTCCGCCAGAAAAATATGAAGGACGAATCAATTAAAAAGCCCACGCAAAACTAAAAAGCCAGATAATCCAAAGAACTGGAAAGCAAATCGGCATATAGTAAGATTTCTGTTTTCAAAGGCGCAAAAACGCTGTAACTTTAAGTATAGGGCAGAAGAAATGAAAAAGTTCAACTTTAAAATCTTTGCTATTGCGTCGATAGTTGCGATACTATTAACTTTTGCGAGTTGGGTTGGATTAGAAGTACACAATTCACCAGACAGATCTAATTTATTTTTGGGCGAAGTTGGTGGACTTTGGGCAATCCTCAGATTTCCAACTTTTACTTTTTTCTGGAAGTTCCTGTACAGCTCAAATAATGTCCTTCTTTTTTCCGTAGCAGTAATGATAGACTGTGCTTTTTACGGTTTTATCGTTGAAAGAATTTTTTCTCTGTTCAATAAAAAGCGAAAATCCTCATTAGTCTAGATGAAAGCACAGAAGTCGTCCATTTCTAAAGAAACGAAATATGTAACTTAGGATCAACCGGATCATTTTAATATGTCATCACAAAATGAGTTTGTTATTCCAGCCGAAAATAATGGACAGTTCACACTAAAAATACAGTCAGTTTTCGGATTTCCAGATCGGACATGTTATTGGGGCGGCTATGATACTTTAAGTTATGTAGAAGTACAAACTGAAAATTATTTAGCAAAGGGTGAAATTTATATCAGTACCGGACAAATATTTGAATTTTTCGATCAGCTTCATAAATGCTATAAATCTTTGAGCGGAAGTGCGAAGCTTGTATCGTATGAGAAAAACTTAGAATTGAATATCGTATTTGATCAGCTTGGCCATGTTAAAATAGCTGGCTATTTAAGAGCAAAAATGTCCGAGGAAAATCAATTAATTTTTAATTTGTCCGGTGATCAAAGTTATTTATCAGAAACATTAAGTTCTTTAAGAGAAATTGTAAATACTTATGGTGATAATTTTGGCAATAAACAAGCAAACGAGAAAATAGTATAAAGTCATGGTAAATGCAAAGAAAAAAAGAGCAGACAAATACGATACTAAACTAGCTATAAATGGCAGTTTTGAGGACGTCATAAAAGTAATGGTAGCGCCAACTAAACAAGAGCCAGAAAAGGAGAAAAGCCCCACATTATTTGCAGATTTTCATAATAACGATAATGAAGGCAGAATAAGGTTTACTAATGGCACACTCTCAGATATAAAAAGATTAAATCTTGAGATAAAGGAAGGCTTAGAAATAATTTTAGACGATGGTGAGGAGTTTATTGCGAATGGGGTTATTGAATTTTCTAAGGAAGAAAATATTTGGGTAATGAAATATGATAAAATGATGCACAGATAAACCAGCTAAGAACAAATTATAATGGTTAACGGAGATGACTTTATTGCCGTGTTGAAATATAAAACTACAGAAGAAGGTGGCCGTAAATCTCCGGCATATTCCGGGTACAGACCGCAGGTTAAGTTTCATTTTACAGAAATGCACACGTCGGGTCGTCAAACATTTATTGATAGAGAAATAGTTTATCCCGGCGAAACTGTAAGAGCATATATAAAAATAACCTCACCTCATTTGTTTGAACGTTTATTAAGTGAAGGATTGGAATATGAATTTAGAGAAGGGGATACTATTATTGGAACTGGAATAATAATTACTATTCTAAATTCAATTTTAAATAAAAATATTCCTCATTAATTTTTAATTTCCCACTAGTCCCAACTCGCATATAGTTACCCGCACTAAAAACTAACACTCATTAGTTTTTTAAGCTAAATTTGTTGATTCAGTTCATTTATGAATCACAACAAACAGCGTTTAAGAATAGTTACGGCGACATCCTTGTTCGACGGACATGATGCTGCTATAAATATCATGCGCCGGATTTTACAGGCGAAGGGTGTTGAAGTGATACACCTTGGTCACAACAGGAGTGTGCACGAAATTGCAGAAGCTGCGATTGAAGAGGACGTGCAGGCGATCGCACTGACTTCCTACCAGGGTGGTCATTTGGAATTCTTCAAATACCTCAGAGATTTATTGGATGAAAATGGTTGCAGTCATATTCGCATCTTCGGCGGAGGCGGCGGCACGATTCTTCCAACTGAAATAAAATTGCTGCAGGGAAATGGAATCAGCCGGATCTATTCTCCTGATGATGGCCGCGACCTGGGTCTCGAAGGCATGATCGACGATCTGATTAAGGAAACAGAGAAAACAATTCAGACAGATAAAAGCATATTCTGGTCTGCCGAAAATAACTGGAACGGAAAACTTCCGCTCGGAGAATACAAGGAGATACGGCGCATCGCCAGAGCAATTACGCATGCTGAGAATGCTGAAAGCTCAAAGCTGAAGGCTGAAGGCTTAAGGCTTATGGCAAAAAATGAATCGGTCATCGAAAAACCGTCAACCGTCAACCGTCAACCGCCAACCATCATTGGCGTCACCGGCACAGGCGGCGCGGGAAAAAGCAGCGTTACTGATGAAATCGTAAGAAGATTCCTGAATGGGTTTTCGGAAAAAACCATTGCAGTAATCTCCGTCGATCCATCCAAGAAAAAAACAGGCGGTGCATTACTCGGAGATCGTATACGGATGAACAGCATTCACTCTCCAAGAGCCTATATGCGATCTCTTGCTACGAGAGAAACGGACGTTGCACTCAGTGCCTATGTAAAAGAGGCACTGGATATTTGTCGCGAGGCTGAATTCGATCTCATCATCCTGGAATCAGCGGGGACCGGACAAAGCGATTCTTCCATTCTCAAGTTTTGTGATATTTCTGTGTATGTGATGACTCCCGAATATGGTGCTGCCAGTCAGCTGGAGAAAATCAACATGCTTGATTATGCTGATTTCATTGTGATCAATAAAGCAGACAAACCCGGTGCTTCGGATGCATTGATTGAAGTAAGAAAACAGTACAAGCGAAATCATTCTTTGTGGAATGCAAAAGATGGGGAACTTCCTGTATTTGCAACCACTGCAGCGCTGTTTAATGACGCAGGTATTCAGAACCTGTTCATGCATCTCATTAAATTGGTTGATGAACGTGCCGGCTTGAATCTTTTATCGGAGATGAAACTTCCTTCGATAAAAGAGCATTGGGAAAAATCAATCATTCCTCCATCCCGCGTCAGATACCTCGGGGAAATTCATGAGAGTATAACAGAGTATAATAAACTGGTGGAAGACCAAAGTGAGATTGCATCCACGATATACAAATTATCAGGGGCACTCGAAGAAATGAAAAAGGGGAATAACAATTCCCTGGTGGAAGAACTGGAGAAGAAGTTAGCTGACTATGAAAATCTACTCACGCCTGTCAGTCGAAAACTCATCAAACACTGGCCTGAAAAAATAAAGTCATATCAGGCAGACGAATATTCATTCCAGGTTCGCAACAAAGAAATCAAACTGCCGCTCTTTACAACCAGTTTATCCGGAACAAGAATCCCAAAAATTCTTTTACCACGGTATAAAGACTGGGGAGATATTCTGCGATGGCAGGCTCAGGAAAATGTGCCCGGATCATTTCCCTTTACTGCCGGTTCGTTTCCGTTGAAACGTGAAACAGAAGACCCGACCAGGATGTTTGCCGGTGAGGGTTCACCTGAAAGAACCAACAAGCGTTTTCATTATCTGTCTGCTTCTCAAATATTCAAGAGACTGAGTACAGCATTTGATTCAGTTACACTGTATGGAGAAGATCCGAATCCCCGTCCTGATATTTATGGAAAGGTCGGCAACAGCGGCGTAAGCGTGTGCACGGTCGATGATGCAAAAAAATTATACAGTGGGTTTGATCTCTGTGATCCCCGCACATCCGTGAGCATGACGATCAACGGTCCTGCACCGATGATACTTGCATTCTTTTTACATGCTGCCATTGATCAGGAATGTGAAAAATATATAACAGAAAAAGGATTGTGGAATGAAGTAAATGAAATACTTGTTAAAAGATATAAAGACCTCAAGCCACCCCATTATCAGGATACCGAATCAACGGGATTACCTGAAACTCACAATGGACTCGGACTGAAATTACTGGGCATCAGCGGAGAAGAAGTTTTACCGGCGAATATTTATAATGAGTTAAAAGCAAAAGCGCTTCACGAAGTGAGAGGAACTGTGCAGGCCGATATTCTGAAAGAGGATCAGGCACAGAACACCTGTATTTTTTCTACGGAGTTTGCATTAAAACTCATGGGTGATGTGCAGGAATATTTTCAGCAACACGAAGTAAGAAATTTCTACAGTGTTTCAATTTCCGGATATCATATCGCAGAAGCCGGTGCCAATCCCATCACTCAACTGGCATTTACCCTGGCGAATGGATTTACTTATGTGGAATATTATTTGAGTCGCGGTATGCAGGTGGATCAGTTCGCACCGAATCTGTCTTTCTTTTTCAGCAATGGAATGGATCCCGAATACAGTGTAATCGGCAGAGTGGCAAGACGAATCTGGGCGAAGGCCATGAAATATAAATACAAGGCTAATAAGCGTAGCCAGATATTGAAATATCATATTCAGACAAGTGGAAGAAGTCTGCATGCACAGGAAATCGACTTCAACGATATCCGCACAACCCTGCAGGCGTTATATGCGATTTATGATAACTGTAATTCACTTCATACAAATGCTTACGATGAAGCCATCACGACACCGACCGAAGAAAGTGTTCGCCGGGCCATGGCTATACAACTTATTATAAATCGTGAACTGGGTACTGCCAAAACAGAAAACTTTATCCAGGGATCTTTCCTGATTGAAGAACTCACGGATCTTGTGGAAGAAGCGGTGATGAAAGAATTCGATCGTCTCACGGAAAGAGGCGGGGTGCTCGGTGCCATGGAAAGAATGTATCAACGAAATAAGATTCAGGAGGAGAGTATGGTTTACGAAAGTCGCAAACACAGTGGCGAACTTCCGATTGTTGGTGTAAATACTTTTCTACAAAATGGCGGATCCAAAACCATCATACCTAATGAAATAATACGCAGTACAACTGAAGAGAAACAATGGCAGATCAATAACCTGAATGCATTTAAGAAAATTAATACAGAGCGATCACTCGCCGCGCTTGAGAATTTGAAGAAAGCGGCCGTTCAGAATGAAAACCTTTTCGCCTGTCTGATGGACACCGTGAAATATTGCAGCCTGGGAGAAATCACGCATGCGCTTTATGAAGTAGGAGGACAGTATCGGAGAAACATGTAAGCAAGTGTGAGAGTGTGAGAGTGTGAGAGTGAGTTTACACTAACTGCCATTACTGGTATCACGTGTGCTTCGGATGAGACCGATGCCGGCAAAGAAAAACAGTAATCCCAGTATTCCATATACAGCCACTGATTTCGCACTGTGATTGGTAGCGGTATTTCCCTGAACGAAATTATAGGCAGCTAAGATGAGCCCTACTATACCCAAGATGGTAAGTATTACCCCAAACATTCTTTTTTCCATGTAGTGTATGTATGCAAAGAGCGTGCCTCGTGGCTTCGCCGCCGAAAGCTTAAAGCCCAAAGCCTAAGCCCACAGTCAACCGTTCCCGCACGTGCGGGATCAACCGTCAACCATATAGCACCTGACACTTCTCGCAGTAAAACGTTCTTCTTTTAGTTAATCCAATATGTTTTCTCATCACGGGTACATGATCCCGCGGGCAGGTTTTTTTCGTATAGATCAGCCAGTTTTTTTTTAATACATATTCTCTTTTCCATTTCAGAAAATCGAAACTGTATTTTCTTGCCTCACGTATCAGCGCGGATTTTATTTTTGGTGGAAGTTGGCCCACGAGAGATTCAGGATGAACACGTATCCTGAAAAGAATTTCGTTTTTTATTATATTACCTACGCCGGCGAATATTTCCTGATCCAGTAAAACGTCGCAGACATTTTTGTCAGGTACTTTCTTCAGCTTCGCACTGGCTTTTCGCGTACTCCATGAATCACTTAAAACGTCTGCACTGTAATCGTA